>NZ_JANHZQ010000052.1:0-26960 GCF_041414725.1 Alteromonas sp. DY56-G5
TAACTTTTCCTCACAACTGAAAGTGCTTTACAACCCGAAGGCCTTCTTCACACACGCGGCATGGCTGCATCAGGGTTTCCCCCATTGTGCAATATTCCCCACTGCTGCCTCCCGTAGGAGTCTGGGCCGTGTCTCAGTCCCAGTGTGGCTGATCTTCCTCTCAGAACAGCTAGAGATCGTCGCCTTGGTAAGCCGTTACCTTACCAACTAGCTAATCTCACTTGGGCCTCTCTTTGCGCCGGAGCCGAAGCCCCGTTTGGTCCGAAGACATTATGCGGTATTAGCAGTCGTTTCCAACTGTTACCCCCCTCGCAAAGGCAAGTTCCCAAGCATTACTCACCCGTCCGCCACTCGTCATCTTCTAGCAAGCTAGAAATGTTACCGTTCGACTTGCATGTGTTAGGCCTGCCGCCAGCGTTCAATCTGAGCCATGATCAAACTCTTCAATTAAATATATCGAAATATGAATCGTCGTTGTGACACTCTTAACGAGTGCCCACACAGATTGTCTTGTCTAAATTTTTAAAGAACATTCACTAGAAGCCGTTGCTTCTCAGTGACTCACCCTGTTCGAGTGAGGTGCGCATTATACGCTGGAAATTTTCGTTGTCAACACTTTTTGAAAATTTATTTTCTGAAGCGTTTCTTCTAAACTCCCGTCTTTACTGGCCTATAAAGGTAGTAGAGACTTACTTCAGAAGGCTTGCTGTTTTGCTTTTCCCCCGAAGCGGATGCGCATTTTAGGGAAATGAGCGCTCACGTCAACAAGTATTTTAAAAAAATCCTTATTTTTCGATCGTTTGTATAAACAATGTGCAATACGTTCATAAAAACCACTAATTCACCGCGCTTTTCACGATCTATAAGGTTAGTTAATTGGTAAGTCACGCTGTGTACTATAAATTAATAGAACAGTATTTGAACGTGTACGTGGATTATTGAGGGGTTTGCATGAAGGTTTCTGAATTTAAAACCGCTGGAAAACTCATAACGGGTCTTGGCGCTATTAAAGCCCTCACGGATGAAATGGCGAGATTATCCATAAAGGAATGTGCCATCGTTACTGACAAGGGCGTTTCTTCATCTGGTCTTCTTGATCAACTACTCACACTATTACCCTCTTCACCCTTACTTATTATTGATGACATTCCACCAGAGCCTGAAGTGAATATCATAGAAGATAAGTTAGCGATACTTCGTGAGAAGCAAGTAGACGGAATTATTGCTCTTGGTGGAGGTAGCGCTATTGATAGTGCAAAAGTACTTGCAGCTACATACGATCATACTGGCCCCCTCAGTGAACTCTTCGGAGAAAATACGCTTTCGAAACGTCGTTTGCCTCTTATTGTTATCCCCACTACCGCCGGTACAGGTTCAGAAGTTACCAACATTGCTATTTTGTCAGATTCGATAGCACAGATGAAAAAAGGAATTGTTAGCCACTGCTTGCTACCTGATGTTGCGATCGTTGCACCGGAGATGACAAAAACCTGCCCCCCGTCCATTACAGCAGCGAGCGGTATAGACGCATTCGTTCACGCGCTTGAAGCTTATATAAGTGTAAATGCTAGTCCGATAACCGACGCTCTGGCAGAGAAAGCACTCAAGCTTATCTTCAATTCATTACTTCACGCTTATAACAATGGTGAGAACTTATCTGCACGTGAAGATATGGCCACCGGCAGTTTAATGGCGGGTCTTGCGTTTGGAAACGCAGGCGTAGGGGCAGTACATGCCTTAGCTTATCCACTGGGGGGACGGTTTCATCTGTCACATGGCATGAGTAACGCGGTAATGCTACCTCATGTATTGAAAGTAAATGCGCCGTTCTGCCAAGACAAACTTTATTGTGTAGCAAAGCTATTAAAGGTATGTGAGCGCCATCACTCAAAAGAGGAAGCAATTAAACTGTTATTAGTTGCTATAGAAAAACTGTGTCGCGACGTAGGCATTCCCGCTTCACTCACCCACTTTAATATTCCGCCTTCTTGTGTAGGTGAATTAGCAGAAGAGGCGAGTAAAGTAACTCGCCTTCTTCGCAACAACCCCAAGCAATTGAGTATTGAAGAGATTGAAGATATCTATCGGCTTGCTTTTTAAAGTGGTCTTACCCACATATTTTTAAAGCTTACTAAATTGCCGTGATCTTGCAATTGAAGCGGCGCGCATCCGTGAGCTTTGTACTTAGGTGCACCGATCCATTCTGTTGTCCCTTGAATTTCAGTATGGTTCTGAACCACTACGCCGTTATGTATTACCGTAACATAACCTTTCGTTGCTAGCGCTTCACCGTTAAAAGTAGGGGCTTTATATATGATGTCGTAAGTTTGCCATTCGCCAGGCGCCTTCATAGCGTTAACTAAAGGAATGGTTTGTTTATAAACACTTGCCGCTTGACCATTGGGATAGGTCTTATTCTGATATGAGTCCAAGACTTGAATTTCATATCGCTGCTGCAGGAAGATACCACTGTTATTGCGCTGTTGTCCTTCCATACCTGCTTCTGGCTGTGGCGCTTTCCACTCTACGTGCAACTGAACATCACAGAACTCTGCTTTTGTTTTGATATCGCCTGTTCCCGGCTTCACTGTTAGAACACCGTTTTCCAGCGTCCACTTAGCATCACCTTCCTTTACTGAAGTCCAGTTAGATAGGTCATCACCAATTAAAGAGATGGCATCAGAGGGCACGCCTGCCTTATCAAAAGAAACCACTTCAGGAACAGGTTCCCAAACTTCCGTTTTAGCGGCCTGTTGTTCGCGGGTTAACCGCGATTCGCTTTTTTCAGTATCTGCATCTGTCGTTGCGCATGCAGAAAGTGGCATAAGCAAAGCCACTGTTGAAGCGACGAATGTTTTATTCATAGTGTCTGTACCTTGTTTTATCCGTTATATAACTGTGTTGTGTTTGGCAGCTCGATAGCGCAGGCTTAGGTTGCCCACGCTTTGTCGCCCTTTTTATAAGGGAATGCACCGTCGTAACGTCCAGGAATAGCCACATATCGAAGTACTTTAGTCGCGCCAACTTGAGACGTGAAAAAGCAATAAAGTGTTAGCTGTTTTAATAACGTAAAGTAGTGAGGGGTTGGCTCATCGGTGCCTGGCTCCCACTGACTTGGCTTTCCTGTTTCAACACCTTGATAAACACCGTTAGCAAGATTCGCCGCTTTCGCTTCTACATCCAGGTCGTTAAATAAAGCCTCTCGTTCTTGCTTGGTAAGCTGAACAAATTGCTTGTTGAAACGACTTTGACTTAACGAAGATATTTTCTTAATTCCATCAAGAAAGGTCTTTTGAAGTAAAGGTGTGTAGCAATCGGTTATCAACACAGCCATTGTCGCGCCAACGTTGGCCGCTTTTGCTCCAGGCGTGTCAGTTTGAGGAATGATCACCTCACCCATTTCATTCAGCAAGGCCACATCTTTTTCATTAAATAATGTGTCGCTAAGCGGTACAGCGGGCACATCTGTGTAGGCAAGTACATTACCTGCGAACAATGCTGTGCCTGTAGCAGTTGCTATGAGTTTAAGTAGTTCTCTGCGTTCCATTATAGATTTCCTCGCTTTAACTCTTCTACGGCAAAGTCTGCGGCTCTTGCCGTTAATGCCATATAGGTCAGTGAAGGGTTAACACAGCTGGCCGATGTCATTGCCGCACCATCGGTCACAAATACGTTCGGTGCATCCCACACTTGGTTATGCGCATTAAGCACAGAGCTTTTTGGGTCTCTTCCCATACGCGCGGTGCCCATTTCATGAATGCCCATGCCAGGTGCGTAGTCAGCATCCCAGCCTTGAACATTTTTAAGGCCAGCCGCTTCAAACATCTCAATCGCGTCTTGCTGCATGTCCTTGCGCATCTTAAGCTCGTTTTCTTTAATCTCGACATCCATTGCGAGTACTGGTAAGCCCCATTTGTCGGTGACTTTTTTGTTCAAGTACACTTTGTTCTCGTGATACGGAAGAATTTCACCGAACGCTGTCATGCCTATTGTCCATGGACCAGGCTCGGTTATCGCATCTTTAAGCCCAGCACCTATACCAAGCTCAGCTATGTCTTTGCGCCAACCTGAACGGCTTGCGCCGCCTTGATAACCAAATCCACGCAGGTAGTCTCGTTTATCACTTCCCCAGTTTCTAAACCTTGGCACATAGAAGCCACTCGGCCTGCGACCGTAGGTATATTTGTCGTCAAAACCTTCAACTTCAGCTGAAGCACCGACTCTAAAGTGGTGATCCATAACGTTGTGACCCAACTCGCCGCTGCTGCTTCCTAAGCCACCGTCCCATACGTCTGTGGCAGAGTTCATCAGTACCCACGCCGAGTTAAGTGCTGACGCATTTACAAAGATGATCTTGCTTTTAAATACATAGGTCTCGTTGGTTTCTGCATCGATAATTTCAACGCCAGTCGCGCGCTTCTTGTCTTTGTCGAACAAGATCTCTTTTACTATCGAGAAAGGTCGAAGGGTTAAGTTACCTGTTTTAACCGCAGCCGGAAGCGTAGAGGCTTGTGTACTAAAGTAGCCACCGAAGGGGCAACCCAACCAACACTTATTGCGGTATTGGCAATGAACACGCCCTTCTTCAGGCTTGCTTTGTGTCATGTTTGAAGTGCGGCCATGTACCATGTGACGCGCGCCTTCATAGGCCTTTTTCACCCGCGCCGCGACACTTTCCTCTACAATATTCATTGGCATTGGCGGCTGGTAAACGCCATCAGGCAATACATCTAAGCCGTCGCGATTACCGCTGATACCTGCGAATTTTTCTACATAATCGTACCATGGCGCCAAATCTTCATAGCGAATGGGCCAGTCGACCGCAATGCCTTCTTTAGCATTGGCTTCGAAATCTTCTTTATTCAAACGATAGCTTTGACGCCCCCACAACAGTGAGCGCCCACCCACGTGGTAGCCTCTGTACCAGTCGAAGCGCTTGTCTTCGGTATAAGGATTTTCTTTTTCATTTGCCCACATGCCGTACGTTTTTTCATTTAGCGGGTAATCACGCTTAAGCACAGGGTAGTCAACTTTCATAGCCTGAGTAGGCAGATCTCGGTGAGGAAAATCCCAATCCTCTTTATGCGCATTTTTATAATCTTTAATATGCTCGATATTTTGGCCACGTTCTAACATGAGCACTTTTAGGCCCTTTTCAGTTAGCTCCTTAGCAGCCCAACCGCCACTGATACCAGATCCAATAACTATTGCATCATATTCGTTACTCGCCATAACACGTCCTTAAAACTTAATTCGTCGCTGTGCCTGTTCGCACGTTACACATCACAGATATGGATCGCTTGTTGTAGCGACGCTATTCTGTTGGCTTTGGTTTTCGGTGTGGGTATAAACTCTTGTGCTAAGTAGCCTTTAAATCCGGTCTCGACAATGGCTTTAGCTATTGCTTCATAATTGAGTTCTTGAGAAGCATCTATTTCGTGACGCCCAGGTACGCCGGCCGTATGGTAATGACCAAAGTACTGATAGTTATCTCGAATAGTTCGGATGATATCCCCCTCATTAATTTGCATGTGGTAGATATCGTAAAGTAGTGAGAAGTGCTTAGAGCCTAGGCGTTTGCAAAGCTCTATTCCCCATGCAGAATTGTCGGCCATGTAATCAGGGTGGTCGACTTTGCTGTTAAACAGCTCCATGAAAATCACTACGTTGCGTTTTTCAGCATGAGGTAAAATGCGTTTTAACCCTTTAACCGCATTTTCCAGTCCATCTTCTCGTGACATGCCTCGGGCATTGCCGCTAAAGCAGATAAGGTTTGTATAACCTGCATCAGCGACCAAATCGATGTGCTTTATATAACGCGCTTCTAGTTCGTCGTGGAGCTCACTGTGAATGAAGCCGTCTTCAAGACTTATCTCGGCGCCGTTACACATAGAAGAGTCGATGCCGTACTGCTTTAGCACAGGCCAATCTTCAGGGCCTACCAAGTCAATGGCTCCAAATCCTAATTGCTTAACGGTCTGGCACAACTCTTCAATGCTTAAATCGCCGTAGGTCCATCGGCTTACCGAATGGTTTACATTTCCTTTAAGCGGCGTATTCATGGTGTTGCTACCTTTCGTGCCGTTTGTACTCGCTACAGCAGGCATCGCAGTGGCTAAACCAGCGGCTGCTAACCCTGTTCCGGCAATGCCTGCCCCTGTCATAGCCATACTTTGAAGTAATTTTCTGCGGGTAATGTTATGCATCTGCGTTCACCTTTTCCTTTCTGAACAGAATGGCGAATAGCACTAACACAACCGCGGCAAACCCTGCTGGGAATAACCAGACCTGCTGCCAACTGTGCGCACCGGTTTCCATCGTGTAGGTGTCGGTAATTGCGCCAGCAACCGCGAAACCCACCAGCATACCTACGCCATATGTCGCTAAGGTAATTAGCCCCTGCGCTGCACTTTTTACGTTTTCTCCCGCCTTTGCATTGGTATAGATTTGCCCTGATACAAAGAAGAAGTCGTAACAAATACCGTGCAGTGCAATACCAACAATAAGCATGAACAAGCCTTCGTCAGCGTTTCCGAATGCGAACAGTGCATAACGTACAACCCACGCTGCCATGCCTATCACTAACGTGGCTTTAATGCCGAAACGGTTCAAAAATACCGGCAGGGCCAACATGAACAATACTTCGGAAACTTGACCTAGTGTCATTTTGCCCGTTGCATTTTCAACGCCTATTTCAGTAAGGAATGGGTTCGCATTCTGGTAGTAAAACGCCAGTGGAATACAAATAAGTACAGATGAAAGAAAGAATACAAAGAAGTTTTTGTCTTTTAACAGTGCCAACGCGTCCAAGCCAAGAATGTCGCGAATAGTTACCGCTTTACCGCTAGATTGAGGTGGCGTGTTTGGCAGTGTAAAACTGAATACGCCCAACATTAGCGAGGCAACGCTGCACAATAAGAACGTGTTTTTGAGCATACCATCGGCAATAGACTGGGCAGAATCCCATGAGAAGACATAGCTAATCATAAGGCCTGCCACAATCCAGCCGATAGTGCCCCACACACGAACTTTTCCGAACTCTTTGGAAGGGTCGACCATTTGTCCGAATGACACTGAGTTAACCAAAGCAAGCGTAGGCATGTATGCAATCATGTATGCCAACACATAAGGGTAGAAGCTGGCAAAATCATTCGCTTGGTACATAAAGTACATAAGCACGGCGCCAACAATGTGTAGTAAGCCGAGGATCTTTTCTGCATTAAAGAATCGGTCAGCAATAAGGCCCACAATAAAGGGGGCAATGATGGCGCCCCAGCTCTGGGTTGAAAAAGCCATACCGATTTGCCCACCATTGGCAGACAGGGTATTCGATAGATACGTGCCTAATGTTACAAACCAGCCCCCCCAAATGAAGAACTGAAGGAACATCATCAAACTAAGGCGTAGGGTTATCATAGTTATTGTTATCCTATTGATGGCGCTTAGCGCTCAAGGCCTAAAATACGATTATTCTTCGCTTCGCTTACGTCTCCACCAGCAAAGTCGTCAAACGCATATTTGCTTGGCTCGATAATGTGTGAAGCGATAAACGGTGCGCCCTCTGCTGCACCTTGCGCACTGTCTTTTAAGCAGCATTCCCACTCTAGTACTGCCCAGCCTGTGAAGCCATACTGGGTAAGCTTGCTGAAAATACCTTTGAAGTCGACTTGGCCGTCGCCAAGGGAACGAAAACGTCCCGCGCGGTCTTGCCAGTCTTGATAGCCGCCGTACACACCGTTTCTACCGTTCGGATTGAACTCGGCGTCTTTGACGTGAAACATTTTGATCCGGCTGTGGTAGCGGTCAATGAAGTCAAGGTAGTCAAGCTGCTGCAAAACAAAGTGGCTTGGATCGAAAAGAATATTTGCTCGTGGGTGGTTATCTACAGCTTTTAAAAACTGTTCGAACGAAGCGCCATCGTGCAGGTCTTCCCCGGGGTGAATTTCGTAGCATACATCAACACCCGCGTCGTCGAATGCATTGAGAATGGGTTTCCAACGCTTGGCTAATTCAGCAAAGCCTTGCTCGACCAAGCCAGCAGGACGCTGAGGCCACGGGTAAACCAAGTGCCACATTAATGCACCAGAAAAGGTAGCGTGGGCTTTTAGTCCCAAGCGTTTACTGGCAATAGCCGCACATTTAAGCTGATTAACTGCCCATTCGGTTCGCTCCTGTGGCTTGCCGTGTAAGTGTGCCGGCGCAAAGTTATCAAATAACTCGTCGTAAGCGGGGTGAACCGCCACTAGCTGACCTTGTAAGTGCGTAGAAAGCTCAGTGATTTCTACGCCAGCGTCTTTACAAGTTTTCGCGATATTGTCGCAGTACTCTTGGCTTTCAGCTGCTTTTTCTAAATCAAACAGACTAGGATCGGTAGGTACCTGTATTCCCTTGTAACCAAGCGACGCTGCCCACTTCGCCATATTTTCGAGCGTATCGAACGGCGCTTCTTTTCCCATGAACTGAGCAAGAAAGATAGCCGGCCCTTTTATAGGTTGTTGGTTAGTAGCCATAAGCGCTCACCTTTTTCATTGTATGTTTTAATTGCATTACTGCGTTCCTTCCTGACTGACCGACTCCCATTTGGTGTCGCTGTCAGTACTGGCAAGCATGGCATCTATAAATACCATTCCGCGTATGCCTGAATTTATTCCTGGAACGCCGTCAGCTTTGCCTTTTTGATTCGCGCGTACCGCTTTCGCAAAATCGGTATACAAGTTTGCCATTGCTTCTAAGTAGCCCTCTGGGTGGCCAGCTGGAACACGACAACGTGCAGATGCAGCATCACATAACCCAACTTGACCCTGGCCGGCTCTAAACACTTGATAAGGGGCATCAACAGGGCGATAGATAACGGAGTTTGGCTCCATTTGACGCCACTCCAAGCCACCTTTGTCACCGTAGACACGGATCTTCAATGCGTTTTCTTCACCTGCACAAACCTGTGAAGCAATCAGCACACCCGATGCGCCCTTTTTAGTTTTAATAAGTGCGGCGCCGTCGTCATCTAATCGGCGTCCTTCAACATGGGTGTTTAACTCGCCGCATAACGAGGTAACACTGTCGTTTAATACAAACTCAACAAGTCCAAAGGCATGAGTGCCGATGTCGCCCATTGCGCCCGTTGCGCCAGAAATTGCTGGGTCGGTACGCCACTGCGCTTGCTTATTGTGCGTTTCTTCTTCGCCAGACAACCAGCCTTGCGGATACTCAACATACACTTTTCGAATTTTGCCCAGCTTACCGCTTTCAACGAGATGACGTGCTTGCCAAACCATAGGATAACCAAGGTAGGTATGAGCCAAGCCGTATAGCGATTCACTGGCGTGAATAACATCTTGAAGCTCTTTTACTTCTGCAAAGCTAACGCCTGCTGGTTTTTCACAGAAGACATGAAAGCCCGCCTTAATTGCAGCAAGTGAAATAGGTACGTGTAGATGATTAGGCGTTACGATAACCACAACCTGCATGCGCTGCTGCTCAGGTAATTTGGCTTCTTCTTCTAACATTGACTGCCAGCTATCGTATGTACGCGATGTTGATACGTTTAATGCAGAAGCAGTACGCGTATTATTTTCTTCGTTGCGGCTAAATGCACCACACACCAACTGGTAGTTCCCATCTAACCCTGCGGCATGACGATGCACGGCACCGATAAACGCGCCTTCCCCGCCTCCGATCATTCCCATTCGAATTGGTTGCATTGAAATTCCTCTGTGTGCAAACGCACTATTGGTGTTACTAATGCCACAAAATGTAACCCGTTACATTTTAATGGTCAATACAAAAAACAGCATTTTATTAATCTAAAGTTTACAAATGGCGAGGTAACACCCGGGCTTTGTTACCTTTAACAGCCTATCCCTGCACTAAATTTGAACATAACACTAGCTCAAATTTACATAAATCCTACAAATAACCTTTGACGTTTTAATGAAAGTGCGTATTCTTTTGCTTAAAATGAAAACGGTTACATATTAATTTCACGTAAATTTTGAATTCGCTACCATCGTATAGACCACACCTTTACTGGGTTAGGTTTACAATGCGCGAGTGGATTAACAAACAACAATAACGTAAATGGCAAATATTAGAGATGTAGCAGATAGTGCCGGCGTGTCGGTCGCTACCGTATCAAGAACATTGCAACAACCTGAGCGTGTTTCTCCTAAAACGCGCAATAAGGTGATGGTCGCTGTTCAGGCAGTTGGATATAAACCTAACTTAATGGCAGTTAAGTTTCGTTCGGGAAAAACGCACAATTTAGTGGTACTGGTGCCTACGGTAGCGAACGTATTTTTTGCCCGTGTTATTAGCGGTATGCAGGAAGCGGCAGCCGAACTGGGCTATTCTATTTTACTTGCCAATACGCTTGGTAATAGTGAAATAGAAAGCCATTACGCCAAGATGGTAAGTACTTCTCAGGCTGATGGGCTTATACAGTTACGTGCGCACAACCCATTTGATGCCACGATGATCAACGACAATGGCCTGCTTCCCATGGTGAATGCCTGTGAGGTGATTGACGATGGCCAATATCCTGTTGTGTCGTTAGACAACCGTGCTGCAGCCAAAGCAATGACCGAGCACTTAATTTCATTAGGCCATACCCGTATAGCCATGATCAAAGGACCTAATTCAAGTCCGCTTACCCAAGAACGCTTGGTTGGATATAAAGACGCATTAGCGCAAGCCAATATTGCCTTTGATCAGAGCTTGTTGTTCCCGGGGGATTTTACATTACAGGCCGGATACAACGCAGGGGAAACCATTAGTCACCTTGAAAGTAGACCCACCGCCGTATTTTGTGAGAACGACGAAACGGCTATTGGTGCCATGCAAGCCTTCAAGCAAGCCAACCTACATGTTCCTAATGACATATCGGTGGCAGGTTTCGATGACATTGCGTTTTCAGCATTTGTCGACCCACCGCTAACCACTATTGCCCAACCTGCAGAAGAGTTTGGTAGAACGGCGGTTACGCTACTGGTGGACCTTCTTAACGGAAAAATTCGCAAGGCCCCCAAAGTTATTATGCCGTTTGAACTTATTGTGCGTGAGAGCACGGGCAAAGCTTTGGGTTAATTGATGATAGCGATGCGTCATCACCTATGTACCACTACAGAAAAGGAGCAAGCAGTGAATTTAAGTAAAACAAACTTAAGTAAGACAGCAATTTTAGACGCGGCCAGTGATATTGGCTCTGGCGTTTCAAGACGACAGTTCATTAAATATTCATCTGGTTTACTGGCGGCTATGAGCGCTCCTGCTGTTTTGGCGCACGGGCATGGCAGTGATAAAGGAGCTATGATGAAGGGCATGCATAAGAGTGCTGTTGGTCTGCAGCTTTATACGCTTAGAGATATTATGAAAGTAAGTGTGCCGGCTACGCTTAAACTGGTCGCTGATGTTGGTTATTCGGAAATGGAATTTGCAGGCTACTTTGACCATAGCGCAAAGGAAATTAAGCAACTGCTTGATGACAATGGCCTTACTGCGCCTTCGGCTCATATTCAGTTAGACGCGTTCGATACCAACCTGTCACAAATTTTAGATGACGCACAAACCGTTGGTCACAAGTACTTGGTAGTCCCTTGGCTTAGCGAAGCCCAACGTGGTACGGGCATTGCGCCATACCAAGCCCTTGCCGATAAGCTAAATACCATTGGTGAAGCGTGTAAGAAGGAAGGTATTACTCTTGCCTACCACAACCACGATTTCGAATTTGAAGTACGCGACGGTAAGACTCCTTTAGACGTGCTTATAACTCAGACCGACCCAAACCTTGTTGCCATGGAACTGGATTTATACTGGACGGTAAAAGCAGGTAAAAACCCCGTTGATTACTTTAAGCAGTACCCAGGCCGCTTTAAACTTTGGCATGTAAAAGATTTGGCTGAAGACGGCAGTTTTGCTGATGTGGGCACAGGCACGATTAACTTTAAAGAGATATTCGCGCACGGCAAGTTAGCCGGTATTGAACACAAATTTGTAGAGCGCGATCAGACCACCGACCGCATTGCCACTATTGAGCAAGGCTTTAAAGCAGTAAGCGCACTTAATAAAGGCGTTAACTAACGCTTTTGACCTTGCCGTGGTTATAATGGGCACACAGTAACAACATCATAATAGTAGTAATTTTATGAGTGAACTTTTCAGTGCCCTTTCTCGCGCCCTAAGCCCCTATTACACCGAAATGAGCATTATGCTTATGGCCACTATTTTAGTGGTGTACGGCGACCTGATTAACGGCCATGTAAAACGCATACTGGCACCTTACCATTTCACCATTCGCGTTAGTTTGTTTGTAGTGCTGTGTGCCTTTGGCTATGGCGCTCTTACTTTGTACGGCGCACCGTTCTTAAAACACACCCTAGCCTATTTGCCATGGCAGTACCAAGGTGCAGGCTATGTGGCATCGTTTCTATTGATTGGTTTTTTGGCGGAAAGGCGTAGGTATATTTAGTTCTTTTAGATACTACCTTTACGCTACTGTTTTATTGTATTGCTCCACAAACTTTTTGGGTGGTAAGCTCATAACCTTTTTAAAGGACGTCGAAAAATAAGCTGCGGTGCCGAAGCCAACGTCTAGGCAGGTATCTAAAATGCTATTTCCCTCTAACAGTAACGGAATAGACTTTTCGATTCTGAAGCGTGAAAGAAACTCGCTGAAGTTGTATTCAAACAACTCTGACATTCTTCGGTTCAAACTTCTAGGACTTATCAATAACTGCGAGGCAGCTTGGTCTCTATTGAATGATTCATTGTGGTAGTTCTTTTCCAATACTGCGATAAAGTTCAAAAAGAACGCCATATCCTTTTCGTTATCAAACTCGGGAATTTTCAGGCATCCAAATTTAAATGCAGGCTCTTCGCTTTCCTCTTCCTCGCGCTCTTTTGCCTCTCTGACCGACAATAAATGCTCAACCCTAAGAGTAATTTCCTCTTTTGATGCAGGTTTTGTCAAGAAGTAGTCCACTTTTTCTTCTAGCGCTGATTTTTCTAATTCAGTTCCGGTTTCCGCAGTTAACATCAATATGGGAATACTGGCATAGCTGACATTACCGCGAATTTCTCTTATTAAACTCAGCCCGTCCATTTCGTGCATCATTTGATCTGTGATAACTAGATCGACAAGGTAATGCTGCATAACGTCTAACGCCTGCACACCATTTCGCGCAACTAAACAGCGATATTTGCTAGAAAACAAATCAAATAGATAAGAGCGGAACTCTCTGCTGTCATCAACTATTAATAGTGATTTCTTGTTCGATTTGGCATTTGCGGGTAACAATTTTTCAGCATGCGAATTTACATACTCAATATCATCAATGGGTAACGTTACGGTAACTTTAGTTCCAATGCCTTTTTGACTCTCTAACGCAATTTCGCCTTGGTTCAGTTCAACTAAGGTTTTCACCATTGCTAAGCCAACACCATGACCTTCATGCTCACTGCTCCCTTTAGTGAATCGCTCGAATACTTTTTTGTGAAAGTGCTCATCAATTCCTTCTCCGTCATCACTAACGATAACTTTAAGCACTTTACTATCTTGTATAGCGGCTACTTTTATTGTGCCAAGTTCTGGTGTGAACTTAATTGCATTTTGAATTAGATTTGCCAGGATTTTCTCTAAGCTGTCGTTAATGAGCGAAATTTCTTTTTTCCCTTTAATACGTAATTCTAAATTCTGCCGCTTATGCTTGGCTAATGGCTCTAGCGATAGGACGATGAATTTTATGTTGTCTGGCGAGTAGGACCTGTAGTAGTCGGCAGCAGCCAAGGCTTTAGGGACATCTTGACTCATTTGATTAATCAACTGTTCGACCCTTTTCATATTGTCCTGAACACATATCAGTTCTTTGCTCGCTGCATGAGCTGTTTTGGATATGCCTTCTAACGATCCATTGATGAGCTGAATTGGGGTGCGAAGTTCGTGAGTGATTTCGTTAATGAAGCGTTCTTTGCTGCGAAGCATCTTTTCAAATTTAGAGTGCCCGTCGGTTATTTCGTAGCGGGTAAGATGGTTGTAGAGTTTAGTAGTTTTAAAGTAGCCCCATACCTTGCTCAGATAATTGAGCTTGTATGCGATAATGAGACTTAAAGTAATAGTGATATAAATCCAAAAAGCAAACCTTTGAAAGTATATCGGTGGCTTTACTTCAAAAGCTAATGTAGATATAGGGTTTCCAGCTCCCATCACCCTCGCTTGAAACTCATAGCTTCCAGACCTAAGATCCGACAATGTGAGAAAGGCTTGTGATTGGGGATGCACGCTCCACTCATCGTCTATTCCTAGAATTCTGTACTCTAGTTTTTGAGTTTCATTCTCTGAAAAACTGTTAGTTCTAAAGTCCACTGCAAATGCATCAAAATCACTTTCTAGCATTATGGGGTTAGAGAGCCCCCCAGTTGTTTGAAGCATCTTATGAGATTTCGAATCTTTAGCAGCCCAGTCGATACGGGTAAAAACAACTCTACTCTTAATATTTTCTTTGGCCTTCATAGCCAGAATGGCTTTCTTCTCAGAGATTACATATGAGTACTTGTCACCGAGGACAATTATGCGATCTCCCAGTTCTTGTATTCCACGGTATTCAAAGTCAGTATCAAATATCCCATCATTTTCATTAAAAGAAATTAAGTTACCGTCTGACGTTACAACAAAGAGCCCCATGTTTGATAAGAACCATAAGTTATCATTTGTGCTTAACAGAGCTCCCCTAATAAATCTTGCACCTGTATCTTCGAGTAGACTAGATGAAGCTATCTCTCCTGTACGCTTGTTGATAGATTTTATTCCCTGCCCTGAAGTACAGAGTAAGAAAGTGTTCTCCAGTTCAATTAAGCAAGTCAGTCCAACCCAATTGCCTTCATCAGGAGAAATTGACTTCCAGTTAAATTTGGACATTTGGATATGAAAATAACTATTGGTATCGAATCCTGCGATTTCACCAGAGGCAGTCAAAACCGAAGTGATCATATTTTGAGGGGCAGGTATTTTATCGACTATCACACCTCTATCAATAATGTTATAAAACGCATTCTCCCCAGAGTCATGGTATACATAAGAATGGGAAACAGAGTTACTAGTGATGTGTGAATACTCAGAACTGCAGAAGTCGTAGCCAGAAACTGTATTTGTAAATTCCGCACTAATTTCGTTCAACAATTCATCAATACAACTATTATTCTCCCAAAAACTAAATGGCTTTACCTCCCCTGTTTTCAAATCAATGAGAAAGTCTTGATCTCTTGTGCCTACGGCATACCCAAAATCACTGCTGGTGCCGAATGATTTAATGTTCTTTCTAAAGACCTGGCCATTTTGATGGACAAGATTTATAGCTTCATGTGAGTGAGAAATAGAAACAAGCCCTAGCTGAGAAGACGCTATTAATAATTCTCCCGACGGTAATTCTGCAATTTTTACAATGCTTTTTATTCCATCAGAAGTTATCAAAGGTGACATAAAGTCAGGTTTGATTATTCGTCCTTCTTTGATTTCGAATAGGCCTCCTGCTGCGACATATAACCTACCTAATTCTGAAACATAAACATCTGAAATAGAGCTGGATGAACTTGGAATTTTGAACGGATAAAATCGCTTTTCGTTAGTTGACATGTCCCAAGCATAAACTCCTTCTTTTCCACCGATATGAACTATAGAGTCATACGCTGAGACTGCGTCAACTGAAGAGAGAGCGGTCAAGGAATTGTCAACCGCTATCAACTCACTGACCTTCCTGTCAGGATCAACTATCACTAATCCGTCTTTAGACGCTAAGAAGACCAGACCGCTCTTTGATACCGAGAGCGATAAGACTCTTTCTACGTTTCCGACACCAACATTTGATGCCCAACTTTGTAGCTCACCCGTCGCAATGTCTACAACGATAATGCCGCTTATCAAAGAAACAACAACATAGTGTTCCAAGACTCCTATCTTCCATGCATATTTGGGCCACTTGCTTTCGTGATGAAAACTTTCTGCTAGACCAGTACCCACATTAAACTTGTAAACCCCTACTCCAAATTCAACTATCCATAGTGTTTCTTTCCCATCAAAATAAAGATCAGAAACCGTACCACGGGTGCTGAGAGTCGAACCATAACTTACCCTCTCTGACTGTCCTCCCAAGTACTTAAACACACCATTTTCAGATGCAATATAAACAGCATCACCAACTACTTCGATGTCTCTTATGATACCTGCGGGAATACCTGCGAACTTAGTTTTACCATTTAATGTAACGCCGAGAGCTCTAGCATCATTTGAAATAATGAGACAGAAAAACATCAATATTGCGCCAAACACGAAAAAGTGCTTAATGAATCTCTTTTCTGTCTTCAATCGCAAATCCATATGTCAGTAGCCTTGTTAACCTTTCTGCGCTTTTTAGCTATTTGAAATTAATTGAAAAGGAATTAACTATGAGTATCGAACAAAATATGAACATGCAAGAGCTAAGAGAAGAAGAGTATACTAAAGTATATGCGGGCATCGGAAACCCTTGCTTTGTAGAAGAAGAATTGATGACGATCTTACCCGAAGTACCGACTCCACCTTCAGGGCATAAAATTGATCTCTAAACCAAAAAACACTTCATCCCAGCATTCTCGGCGGCTTGCTGGTCATAAATAAAGTCGCCTACATACAGGCAGTCTTCCGGTTGAAGCTGCCATGTGTTCGCCACCATCAATAATGCGGTTGGGTCGGGCTTGGCTGGGGCATCTTCACGGGTTAGCACGTAATCGATGGGAATGCCGTTGTTTGCTACCTTAATGGCGGTGGCTTGTCGGCAGTTACGGGTAACTATTGCCATGGGGAGCTTGTGTGCCTGCACCTTTTCTACCATGGCTTTGCCAATGGGTAACCACTTAGCATTTTGCGCATCGTCAAGTTCGTGCTGCAATATAGCTTCGTGAGCATTCGCTTTGGTTTCGGCGCACGCAATAGCGTCTACAAAGGTAAGAATGTCTTCGTTTTGTGGGCAGCCTACGTCGGCGCGCATTTGCGTGAAGTTAAGGCTAGACTCTACCAAGGTGCCGTCTAAATCGAATATTACACCTTTAATACCGGTTAAGTTCATCTGCTCTACGCTCACGCTTTTCTCGTCCTTTTACTTCACTGTTATTCTTAAAATTCGGTTAACACCCACTTAATTGAGCACAGCGCTTAACTTACTCGCGAATGGTACCGCCAACATAATGCCACGAATGCCTTTAGCCTTCTGTTACGTTTGATTAAGGGTTGAATACATTTGGTTAAAAACCACTGATGTGATTTAAGTTTACCCCGCCCACACCTTGCATTAGCATAGCCGCTCTTTTTGGCAAGCTACTTATTTGCCCCAGCATTTTTGGGCAAAGTTTTAACAGGTAATTTATGGGTGTTTTTGCTGCGCTAGGTACAGCGCTTTGTTGGGCAATTGCTGCGCGTTTATTCCGTGGAACGGGTAATGCGTTTTCGCCGCTTACCATGAACTTTTGGAAGGGGCTTATTTCTATTGCCATTTTGGCAGTGGTTTTAGTAGTGGTTCAACCAACGGGGCTTAGTACTCATGCTGTTTTGTGGTTATTGCTTAGCGGGCTTATTGGTATAGGCATTGGCGACACCTGCTTTTTTAAAGCCTTGCAAAGCATTGGCGATAGCCAAGCGGTGCTGGTCGCCGAAACTCTTGCGCCTTTATTCACTGCCCTTTTTGCTATGGCTTTTATTGGCGAATGGATTACCTGGCAGCAGTGGGTTGGCGTTGCAGTAGTGCTGTTTTCGGTAGATATGGTTATAAAGGTACGCAAACGCAGCACTACTCATGTATTTGCTACCAGTGGCTATTTGTATGGTGTGGGCGCAGCGTTATGTCAGGCAGTTGGTGCCGTAGTTAGCCGCGACATTTTAAGTGCCGGTGAAATTGACGCTGCCAGCGCTGCGTTCTTACGCTTAGTTGGCGGTATGGTATTTGTGGTGCCATTTATAGCCATAACCAAAACACGCTATATGCCCGTTATTAACTATGAAAGTGACAGCGGAAAACGTGTATGGCCTGCTTTTGTGTTAGCCACGTTACTTGGCACGACTGCTGCTATTTACCTACAAATGTTTGCGTTTGCTTATGCGAAAGCGGCTGTGGTTCAAACCCTTATTGCTACAAGCGCATTAATGTCGCTAGGGGTTGCATGGGTACTTGGTGAACGGGCGACTAAAGCAACTATTGTATGGTCTGCCGTTGCCTTGGTTGGAGTAGCTATATTGGTTAGTTTTGGGTCGCCTACCCATTAGCAATGTAGGGTAAATACCTAACACATGCTTATATAGCCCAACTTTTTAGAGAATAGTAGACGCATTAAGATACAAAAAATACGTAACTTTTAGGTGCCCCGTGTAGTAGTTCTGGGCTCAAATCGATATTATGAAGAAAAAACAAAAACGTTATTTCTCATGTTTCAAAGGTTATCTTTAACAGTATTCTCTTTTTTGAGCGTTGCGCTAGTTTCTTTTGCCGCGTTGGCAAACGACAACATCGATGCCGTTATCGAAAAGGTACGCACGCCTTCGTATGATTGCCCTAATCAGTCTCTACTTCCAGAACTTGAAGACACACTTGCTCTTGAGTCGCTTACATCACAACAACGTTTTGCCTTAACCGTAGCCAAAGGGCAGTTTTTAATTTGCCGTGGTAAGTACGAAGAAGCTGAAACTATGCTGCTTAAAGCCATTATGCAAAGCAATATTGATGAAAGCTCTTATGCGTTTGCATCGGCTATTTATCAAATTGGCTTTTCTTATGACGCCAGAGAAAATCCAGCACGCTGTAAGTACTACCAACAAGCCCAAGCACTATCATCGCCCGAGCGCCACAGCGATATCTTTACCAGCTCTTCTTTAGGCCTAATTAACTACTGTTCAGAAACCACTTCACCTGAAATAAGATTGGGTAAGATGTTTGGTGTGCTTAAGCGTTATTCTAACGATGGCAGCCCCGGTGAGTTAGCGCATATTCACAACGCAATCGGTTTACTATATGGCGATTTAGAGCAACATGCCTTAGCAGCAGAGCAATATCTAAAAGCACATGAAATGGGCTTGCTTGTATATGAAGGCAGTAATAAGGTAAGTATTCTTATCAGCGCCATTGTGTCATTGCTAAGCAGCGGTCAAACTGAGCGCGCCTACCAAAGCATTCTAGAACTAGGTGTACTCAATAGCGAAATAGACACACCGCTAACCAACTTCTTGTATCAGTATGCACTGTCTATTTACTATAGAAAAACAGAAAACTACAACCGACTTACCTACACCCTTCCCGATTTAGAAAAAGCGTCTTCGAACATCTCGAGTTCGTTAGGCGAGCTTCTTGTTAACTGGCACAAAGCTGAGATTTGCTTACATGACAACGATCTCACCTGTATTAAGCAATATATATCAGGTATTGAAGCGTTAAATGATGACGCGATACCGCCGATCTTTCGTTCAAATTTGGATTACCTTAGCTTCAACGTATCCATGTATATCGCACTGGAGGACTTAGCTAAGGCGAAAGAAGCGCACGAGATTTATTCTAAAGAAGTGACTAAGCGCCGTGAAGTTACTCAAGACTCGGCCTTAATTATTGGTGCAGCTAACTTGTATACCCGCATTTATGATTTGGAATCTGCGATTGAACAAGCGGAACAGCAACGAAAGAACACGCTGTATACCGCTATTGTTATTTTTCTTCTGGTAAGTGGTATTACTGGCTACGTACTTCGTAGAAAACACCTTGCGCGCAAAGCCATCGATCCCGTTACTCTGCTGCTTAATGCGAATTCGGCGATAGCCCGCATTAACAAGCTTGATGCGCCGAAAAAAGGCCGAGCCATTGCCATTGCTATCTTCGACATTAGTAACCTGCGTGAAATAACGCGGAAAATGGGGTCAACAAAAGGTGATTTAGTATTACGACAAATTGCACAAACTCTTCAAAATGTTACCCGCGGTAACGATATTCTAGGGCGATTTGGTACCGAGCAATTTATTTTATGTCTGCACAATATTGAAGAACGAAGTGCGCGACAGTTTTTCGATCGCGTACAGAACGCGTTAGACAATACCTTTGAAAACGATGCCACTTCCGACCATATCGTGGTTGAGTCGCAGATGAGCGTATTTATTGCTAACGAGAAAATTACTGGGCTAAACGACATACTCGATGATATTGCCATGTCGATTGATATGGGTAACCGCTCAGGCAACAATTAATATCTACACTACCAAAAAACGCGCGGCCCGTTGTTACGGTACCGCGCGTATTTGTTTTAACCGAAGTTTGTTTACTGGTTCAGATATGTCTGAAAACGGGTATACACGCCATTGGTCCACCCGAAACCTAGCTGTACGTCGTATTCACCGCCACCTGCTTTTATTTCCGGTTCGCACACATTGTACTTTTCAAGTAGCACACCGCTTGATGCAAAGTGACGCTCAATGGTTTTACAAAAGCGCAGCATGATGGTTTGAGCCTGCATTTCAAACCCATAGTTGCGCAGCCCTTCAACAGCAAACAGTTGAAGCGGTGCCCAGCCATTTGGCGCATCCCATTGTTGCGACGTCGCGTTTGAAGTGGTTACCACGCCACCTTCTTTTAACAAGGAGTTCATTACCGCGGCACGCACTCCCTCTGCCTGTTGTTCATTTGCGATACCAACGAACAACGGCACACACATAGCCGCTGACACTACATCGGTTTGAGTTTGTGTGGGGAAGTGGTAGTCAAAATAGCCCGCCTTTTCAGCATTAAATAAATAGGTGTTTATTGCGTTAATTCGCGCTGTAGATGCCGCACTGTAGCGCGCTTGCTCGGCACCTTTAGTCACGCTTGCCAGAGTCTGTTCAAGCGTGACTAAAAGCGCATTTAAATCTACGGGAATTATTTCAGTTGTACGAATACTTGCTAGTGAATTGGGATTAGCTAGCCAGCGCGAACTAAAGTCCCAACCCGATTCGCAAGCCGCGCGAACATGCTGGTAAAACTGACTTTTGTCAGCGCCTATGTGCTCTGCTGTTTCTATGTCTTCTCGATAAGACTCAGGGCGAGGCGTAGGCTCGGTGTCGAAGTAACGATTAAGTGTAGCACCACACGGCATGGTAACCGTGCGCAGTTGTGCTGCGCCCTTCTGTGACGCGTTCTCGCCCGCTTCATTCATCCAAAACTGGTATTCTTTCTTTAAGCCCCAGATAACGTATTCTTTTTGCTGGTCGCTTAGTGCGTCTTTAAGCAAATTATAAAACAACGCCAAAATAGGAGGCTGACTGCGAGAGTAATAATAGGCGCGGTTGCCATTAGGAATGCAGCCTACTTCATTTAAAATATCTACAAAGTTCACCAACATGTTAATTGCCATGTCGGTGCGCCCCGCGTCAATTAGACCTAACGCGGTAAAATATGTATCCCAGTAATAGATTTCGCGAAAGCGTCCACCCGGCACTATGTATGGGCGGGTAAGCGCTATTAAGCTGTCTTTCTGCTCAGTGTCGGGGGTACGCGTTAGCACCTGCCACATATGCTCAATATAATCGGCTACATTTTCAAACTTGGTTTGCGATGTTGCGCTAATCATTTCTGGAGTATCGAAATGGGTATTAACAAACGTAGCTAAGTCTACTGCTTCGCCGCTTTTCTCAGCATCTAAACACGCTTGTTCATAAGCCGCTAAAACGGTATTGAGATCGGTTTTAACAATAGCGTCAGCGAAGGTTTTGCTGTCTGGGAATAGCTGTGCCATTTGCACATGTTTAAACAGGTCGCTGGCAAAAAACGACAAGCTGTCGCGCCAGTTGTGTGAAGAAGAACTCATAGTTACTGCGCACCTTTAGGCGATAGAGAAGAAGACGCTCGTTTAAAGAAGAATAGGGTTACCACTAATGCACCGATTGGAATAAGCGATAGATAAAATGCTTGTTGGCCCCCTACTGCGTCGAAAATAAATCCAGTCACGATAGAACCTGTGGTTCCCCCAAGAGCCGAAAATACCACAATTAGCCCTGTCATAGGTGCATGTTGATGTTGAGGTAGCGCGCTTAGCATTACCGAGTTTAATACGGGGTAAATAGGCGCCATCATCAATCCAATTAATGGAATAAGGAACGCAGCTATTGGTGCATCAGCCCAGCTGGCTATTGTGCTGTCAGCCACGTTTTCGGCAAGCGGTAAGCTTAGTAGCATTACCGTAGCCATACCCGCCAAACAGATATTTAAGAGGGGATACCAGTTCATTCGCGTAAGTACTGCGCCCGCAGTTAAGCGCCCAACGGCCAGCGCTATCGCAAAGATACTGGTTATTTGAATGCTGACTTGAGTAGGTAAGCCCAGCACCTCTTTGTTAAAAGTTGGCAGCCACGAACCTATGCCCTGCTCTATTAACACGTATAAGAAAATAGAGAAGATAAACACCAGCACTAAAGGCTTATACGCCAATTTCAGCATGCTGAAGAACTCGCTTGCAAGGCCTTCTGATTGCGCTTTTTCCACAGGCTTTATAGGAGCCAATGCCACAACGATTAACGTAAAACCAACCAGCGCAGCTAGTAAGTAGTAAACGTTCAGCCAAGATAAAGAAGCATCGTTATTGGGGTCGATAAACCCAGCGAACACCCAGTAGCCAGACAACACGCCCAACATAAAAATACCTTCAATGGTGTTCATTAGCGATGAGTGCGCTTTAGTGGTAGACGACAGCTGCCCAATAATGGCGTACACCGACACTTTCACTAGCGCAAATGCAGTACCTATGCAGGCAAACAACACTTTAATGAACCAGAAACTTGCGATAGAAGGCGTCAGCGCACAGGCAACGGCCACTAATGCTAACCCAAGTAACATTGAAAGCTTGTAGCCAACTCTTGGAATGAAGCTGGCCACTAGGAACGAGACAATAGCAATAGAGAGATCTTTAAAGCCTTCTAGTGTGCTTGCATCTGGCTTACTAATGTCGAAGCTATTGATCGATTGCAGAATAACAGTCCCCACGCTGTTAAGTAGTATGGCAAATACGTAGTAGCTAATGGCAATGGCTGCAATGACCATGAATCGGGACATGTGTAAACACTCTGTTAACTGAATTATGCAGGAGTGTAGTCGTAAGAAAATAAAAATGCAAACGTTTGCAAAACGCTTTTATTTTTTCGTTAGAGCTCGATATCGACACCCTGTTACCGTTAAATAATAGCGTTTATGCGTTAAAAAGCTGATAAAAAAGCGAAATATTAGTCGCTGTGCTGCGTAGAGCGACGGGCAATTAAGGTTGTTTCCACTACCTGGCTTTCTGTAGGTTTGTTTTCAAACTGGTTTAATAGCTGCGTAACCATCTCTATTGCGGCTTGCTGAGTATTCTGACGCACCGTTGTTAACGACGGGTGCATAAGTTCAGCTAAAGAAATATCGTCGTAACCCACAATGCCTACATCGCTTGGAATACCTACATAGCGCTCTTTTAACGCTTTTAACGCGCCTAATGCCACCATATCACTTACACAAACGATCCCGTCGAAATCTAACCCATTCGCCTTTATACGCTCGTTAATGTATTGGTATGCTGCTTTCGACGTAATATCGATGGCGCAGGTGCACTGCGTGTCTATTGGCACATTCGCATCGCGGTGGGCTTGCGAATATCCTTTGTGACGTTCCTGCATTTCCGCGTGTTCAGAATCTCCAAGAAACAAGATGCGTTTGGCGCCGTGGCTCAGCAAATGCTGGGTTGCCGTATAGCCACCCAGATAGTTGTCGCCGCCAATAATGGGATATGGTGCGTCTGTTTTTGCATCGCCCCACACTACAATGGGAATGCCCGACTGTGCTGCTCGGTCGATTTTGGCCGTGGATTTTCCTTGCCCAATGACAATAATGCCGTCGGCACGCTGGCTGCGAATAAAGTAGTTCGCCCAATCGTCAGATGCCATAAATGAGTTAGACAGCAGTAGCTCGTAGCCTTTGGCATTTAGCGCTTGATTTAGCTCTCCCACCAGCTTAAGCAGGAATGGGTCTGTGGTGCTTTGTTCGGTGTTGTCGATTAGATTTAAAATCACCGCTATCACGTGAGTTTTCTGCGTTCTTAAGCGGCTAGCGGCCGCGTTAATACTAAAATTGTGCTCTTTAGCTAGTGCCTGAATTCTGCTTCGGGTTTCCTGCTTAATAAGCGGGTTGTCTTTCAGTGCCCGTGATGCTGTCGATGTTGATACACCAGCAATATCAGCCAGCTTCGCTAAGGTGAGTTTTGTTTCAGAAACCAATGTGACCATTCTCTAATAATTTTCGGTATACCGGGTTACCCGTGATAGCACTACAAAATATAAGCGTAAAACCGCTACCTAAACCGGATAAATCGTCGACTCTACAGCCGAATTCACAATATAGCGCGAATCGTCTTGGCGTAAAACCATGTTAACAACAATAAACAAAAAATTTGCAAACGATTGCATTTTATTCTTGCAATCGTTTGCAAACAGATCTATTTTGTTTCGCAATCGTGATGCGTATAACAATTTTTAAACCTGTTTAACGCATTCAGTTAACAACGCAATAGAACATTTTCGGGAGCACACACCATGAAAACGTTGTTTACAAAAGGAATGCTGGCGAGTGCAGTAGCGGTAGCACTAACGCAGCCTGCCATGGCACAAGAAGACGTAAAACAACAAGCGAAAGACAACGCAGAGATCATTGTTGTCAGCGGTACGCCAGGCGGCGCAGGGATTAGAAAGATTGACGCAAGCTTCGCGGTAACCAACATCGACGCTAGCGACATTGAAAAATTGGCACCTAAGTCTACGGCCGATTTGTTTAAGGCCATTCCAGGTGTTTGGGTTGAAAGCTCAGGCGGTGAGTCTGGCGCGAACGTATTTGTGCGTGGTTTTCCAGGTGGTGGCGATGCGCCGTTCTTAACGATTGCGCTTGAGAACTCTCCTATCTACCCTGCACCTACGCTATCTTTCCTTGAGAACTCTCAGCTGTTTCGCATAGACGATACCATTGAAATGGTTGAAGGCTTACGCGGTGGTCCAAACCCAGTAGTAAGCAACGGTCAACCTGGTCTTACAACAAACTTCCGCCTTAAACGTGGTGGCGAGTCGACAGAAGCGTCAGCGAAGTACACTATCTCTGACTACGGCCTAAACCGCATTGACGTGGTTGCAAGCGGCGCACTAGATGACGACTTGTACTACATGGTAGGTGGCTACATTAAGAGCTCAGAAGGTATTCGTGATGCCGGCTTTAACTCTGAGCAGGGTAACCAGTTCACCGTAAACATCACTAAAGTTTTCGAAAAAGGCGAGCTTAACCTTTATACCCGTCAAACTGACGATCGCGGTACTTGGTACTTACCTACACCTTTAAACGTTGAAGGTATCGACGCAAACTATACGCAAATTGGTCCATTGAATCGCCAAGGCACCATTACGTATGGCCCTAACGATACCACTGAGTCATTCGACTTTGGCGAAGGTCGTGGATGGGACGGACACGTAAGTGGCGGTAGCATTAAGCTTGACTTAGGCAACGACTGGCAGCTAGTTGACCGCTTTAACCTTACCAAAGGTGAAGCCAATACTTTTGGTCTTGTACCGAATGGTTCTGCAACTACCGTTGCAAATGTTGCCGACAATGGCGAATCAGCCACTGGTGCAGTAACTGGCACAGTGTATGACGGTGATACGCCTATTCAGCAAATCGGTCGTTGGGTAGTACTTAAAGATATTGAAGCTTTCACTAACGACCTTGCTGTGTCGAAAAGCTGGGAAGACTTCGATACATCATTTGGTATTTACAGTGCATCAACCAAAGCTAATGACTGGTGGAGCATTGGTAACACGGCTTACCACGTGTTGCAGCCAGGCGGCGAATTGTTAGACGGGATCGAATGTAACACCGACGCACAAGGCTGCGATTGGAACTACGACATCAGCTCTGTAGGTGATGCAAGCACGTTCGCACTTTATGCAACGGGTACGTGGTACGCAACCACAGACCTGAGCATCGACTTAGGACTACGCCGTGAAAATCACGAAGTGAACTATTCGGTAGATGAAGATCTTGACGGCAAAATAACTAAAGCGCTTGAGTACGACGAAACCAAAACGTCGTGGACAGTGGGCGCAAATTACGCGCTTAATGACACCAGCGGTGTATTCGTTCGCATGAACCGAGGCTATAAAATGCCTTACTTCGACGACTTCAGAGACAACTGGGGTGCCTACACTGGCGGTAACGACTTGATTCAAGAAGTTACTCAAGGCGAGCTTGGCTATAAGTTCATGAATGACAGCATCCAGTTCTTTGCGACTGCATTCGCAAACGAAGTAAAAGGCGATACGTTTGTACGCCGTCCGGGCGCACCGGCTGAAATTCTTACTAACGAAGCTTACGGTATAGAACTTGACGGTCGCTATAGCCACGATTCAGGCTTCTCGTTGAGCGTGAACGGAACTATTCAGGAAACTGAAATTACTGCCAGCGCCAATAACGAAGGCAATGAATCTCAGCGTCAGCCTGGTTGGCAAGTACGTGTAACACCAAGCTACGGCTTCGATATCGGCGATATGTATGCCACGGTATACGGTACATTATCAGCGGTTGATGATCGCTTTGGTAACAACGAAAACACAGTTGTACTAGAGGGATACGAGAAGATTGATGTAGGTCTAACGCTAGAGCCAACTGAATCACTTCGTCTTCAGTTCTCTGTTGATAACCTGACCGACGAACAAGGTATTACCGAGGGTGACCCACGTAATCCAGATTCACCAAACGGCCGCTACATTATGCCTCGTAGCATGAAGCTTAGCGTTTCTTACTTGTTCTTCTAAGAACAAAAAGCGCAAATCTAAAAATAAAGCCGGCCTTAGTGCCTAATGCCGATCAGTTAAGAATATTTTCATGATCGGTTGACCGATCTTTTTAAGGCTTCAAAATCCGATATCAGTC
>NZ_JANHZQ010000053.1:0-26407 GCF_041414725.1 Alteromonas sp. DY56-G5
ATTATTTTTTCATAATCATAACAGACTCAATGTTTTAATTCCTAATGCCGATTTCGAGGGGATGGGCGCAAAACCCCTATATTGAATGTCGATGCGACGCAACGGATCAATGAAAACCTTGTTGCTTTTGAGCAGAATTTACTCTTTTGGTTAAACGAAGCGAATACAAAACACCAGAGCGGTTACCGCGTTTCATTTTTCGCGTAATCTGCATGGTAGACAGCTTGGTTTTTATCAGGGGATGTTTGAGACTTCATGAAATTTTTGAATAACAACCCGCTAAAGCCGAAATGTTATCACAAGTGTCTGCATTGCTGGTAGAAAACGATATGGCTACTGTAAGACAAATAACTGACGTAATAGAGTCAAGAGAATGCAACTCTTTGTGGTCAAAATACACCAACTTCAAAGAAGAACGACCAAAACTGTTTGAGTATTAACGGTAGTCTGGGTTTGTTGGCACTAAAAGCACAATCTTCTCCGAATTAATCTTGCGTTGCTGTAAACACATTAGCGTTGATATCGAGAGTGTATCGACACACGCATTTGCGCGCAAGCGCATATGCGTTTATCAAGCATTACTCTGCTGCCTTGACTCTACCTTCCCTCATAATGTGCATATCTCATCGTAATTTTATGTCTGCGGCAGCATAGCGGATATTAATTACTGAAGGTGATTTATGGCAAAGTAAAAGGTGCATAGTTACACCGATGAGCTAAACCAATAGATAGTACCAAACAGCGCAAAAAAGATAGGTTGATGCAATATGTAAACCGCTAAACTATGCCGTCCGAGAAGAGTCAAGTTATTCGGGATATTCCATTTTGCAAACGGATCAAATCCGCTTTTCAAAACGTGCCCTATCGCAATACCAAACAATACAACACCTATCCATGGAAAAATCGCAACGTAATCGTTTGGAGAATGAGGTAGTGACAAACTGATCAGATTAAATGGCCATTTACTGGATACTAGGCCAATGTTAAACAACGTGACCGCAACAAAACCCAACAACAGCGACAATATGGGTTTTCGAATCAACGGAACACACAAAACACTTGCTACTACAATAAAATGCAATACGCCAAAGAATATCCAGTTTGCATTAAAAAAATAATACGTAAAAAGCGATATTACCGCGGCCCAGAACGCTATGGAAAACAGCCGCAGTAAAAACATTTTTAGATTAAATTTTCGAAAATTCCCGAGCACGAGCGACGCGCCTACACTCACAAAGAAGAGCGTCAATATTACATACCGAAACTCCCTCCACCCTTTTCCATTGGGGACATTCCAATCAACCCAACCAAAAAAACGAAGATCGTAAGCAAAATGGAATACAACCATCAACACAATGGCTAACGTTCGTATTGCATCCAATGTGATATTGCGATTTTGCACGGAATTCAACGTTGTTAACGGTGCTTATGTGGCTTATTATCACGGGTGGATGAATGCGAATGAATGACCTTCCATCCTTCATCAGTTCGGCGAAACAAATAGGTTTGAAATCCTTTTTTATCAAAAACTGCGCCGGTTTTGCGCACTTCTCCTGAAACATTTACTGTCGTAATTGCCCAAGCGAAGTCTCCTTCAACGTTTGTTTCGATATCTAGAATATCAATGGTCAATCGTTTCAATACCTCTTTTTCCGGCTCTACATGATTTTTGACCAAATCCTCTAAACCTTTATTCTGACTGCCTGACTCAATGTAACGCGCACCTACCTGGCCAAGATAGTGTTGATAGAACGGCATACCGTTACCAGACTCCCACCCCTTTTCAATATCTTGGATCATTTCTAGTATCTCTGTTTCGTCGTTCGTTTGCTCAGACGCATAAATGTATGGTGATGTGGCCAAAAAAATAACAACGCAGCTTGCATAGAAAAGTTTCATTATTGTGACCTTTTTATTTTAGTTTGGTGGGGAGTTAGTGAGACCAATGAATATGACTGATTTTCCACTGTCCATTGATCAGCGTTAAAAAGAGCGTTTCATTGCCTGTCCTATCAATATCTCGACCTTTATAGTTTCCAGAAGTGTGACTTCTTGAAATGGAGACAGCTGTATTACCATGCACACGAACATGATGCTCAATCGTCTTCGTGGTTACGGCAGATGAAAATTGCATGTCTGCTTGCAAATGATGTGCACGATATTCGTCGGCACTGCGCTCAATTCTGCCACCTTCCAAAATAAGGACATTATCGGCAAGTAAGCTCATGACTGTCTCTGCATTAGCGTCGGAGAGTGCTTTGTGGAATTGTTTTGCTATTATTCCTGCGTCGGAGTCTAGCCCTGAGAACATAGGACTATTGCTGGTGTCGTTATGCGATTTATCATGAGCATTAACACTGTTAGTTAATAGCAAAGGAAAGAGTATGATTGACAACAAGTAGATTTTTTTCATTTTGTGTTTCTTCAATAATTGGGGCCTACGGCGGTACTTAACACCACCGTCACCATTAAAATAGATATCCCTATACAAAGTTCGATTTGGATTGATTTTTGAAGCGTTCGAGGACTGGTTATGCCGGTTAAAAGCTGAGGAGCCAATCGCAGTTTGTGTAACAACGCGATCAGAAAGATGGCACCAACAAACAACAGCTTAACAAGCAATACAAAGCCGTAGTTTGTGTCAAGCAAACTGCTAACAGAACGCACAAGTTGCCAAGCCAGTAGTAAACCAGCAATAATTAACCCCCCAATGGGGTATACAGCCGATTTCCCAAATTTTGTCATGACGAGGTGCAAATTGGGGTTAGAAAGCGCTACGCACGTCCTTGAAAGAGGCCAGAGTGAACCCACCCACGCGAGCGCAATAACGGCATGAGCAGCCAGGATAAACTTGAAACTAGGTTGTAACTGTTGAGTATGCCCAGTTAATGTAAATGTATACCCAAATCCTGCCAACGCAATAACAATGAAAATTCCAAGAGAGTGATTTGAAATAAAAGCATTTTTTCTAATTGAATGACCTAAATAGGTTAAATATAGTAGCGCACTTGCGAACAGCACTAGTCGACTTTTTGCAACATCTCCGAGCGTTGAATGCGCGACCATCTCTCGCATAACGGGGTCAAACATACCAGCGTATCCAGATTGAGCGAGCTGCCCAACCTGAAACAAAAAGTCAAAAGCACTAAAAATGATGCCAATGACCGCAAACAAACGCATGTGCCTTGTTACCGTTGTTTGTAAGCTTGCGGGTAGAGTAAATTTGGTGTCAGTATCAGTATTGGTAATGCACAAAATCCAACCACCACCAAGCAGCGCTGATACGCCGAGATAAACACCAAACTTTGAAATCAACAACCCCAACTGCCAAATGTCCATAGCGTCCTCTAATGGTTGCCGTGCGTGCTGTCGTGCTTTTTATCGTTATGTTTCATCATTGAAGCATGCACCATAAAACTAAAAGCCCCTTCCATTTTGTGACCGTCCTGACCTAGCAACATCCAATTGACAGTGTATGTATCTACTGGTAATCCGGGTAATTCGTAACTAAAGGCACTAGCGAGTTCCGTACTTGGCTTAAACTCAAACGGAATGGTTTCCCCACTTTTCGATTGCAATGTGACTCTAGCCAACCTTACAGGCTTGGTAAAAACCAATGATAGTTCAGGTGGAGATGACATCAACATCGCATTATCCTTAGGCGTAGATGTCTTGAGTGTTGTGTGAGCAAAAGTTGAAAAACTTAAGGCTATCATGAGCATTGAAAAGATTAGTTTCATTTGAAGTCTCCTTAGACTTGATGGGTTATAGATGACACAAATGCTTCAATATTGATGGCATTTGGGTCAATGGTATTGTCGATCAGCAAGCCTGTGACGTCTTTCATCATCGCGCTGGGCCCAGGTAAAAAAATGTTCACCCTGAATGTAGTAGATATCAAACCAGACCATGTAAAGGCCGCTTAACGACCAAAACAACACCTGCCCGCCGACCAGCAGCATAAGCCAACGATGTGAACGGCGAACAGGTCCTTTCATTACGCAACGACAGCCAAGTATTTAAGCTGTTGTTTGCGCCATATTAAATAAATGGCAGGCAATATGAGTAGTGTCAGAATAATCGCACTAACCATTCCTCCCACCATCGGCGCGGCAATCCGACTCATGACTTCGGACCCCGTACCAGAGCCATATAAAACCGGCAGCAATCCAAAGATGATAGTGGCCGTTGTCATCATGACGGGACGAACACGCAATCCTGCACCGTGCAGTACTGCCTCGGTCAACATCTCGGCGCTCGGTAAGGTACCCCCTTCTTTGCATCTATCCATCAGTGCCTGATATTCATGATTGAGATATACAAGCATAATGACTCCTATTTCTACAGCGACACCGGCCAAGGCAATGAAACCTACGCCTACGGCCACGGAGAAATTAAAGCCTTCGATGTACATAAGCCATATGCTGCCAACCATCGACAATGGCAACGTCCCCATAATAATCGCCACTTCAATGAAGTTTCGGAAGTTGAGGTACAATAGAATAACGATTATAGCGAGCGTCAAAGGCACAACGTAAGTGAGCTTCTCCTTTGCCCTTAACATATACTCGTATTGGCCAGACCAATTAATTGAATAGCCGGCGGGTAAAACGAGTTGTTCAGCAACAACTTGCTGCGCGGTAGCCACATACGTGCCTATGTCTACACCATCGATGTCAACATACACCCATCCATTGAGCCGCGCGTTTTCACTCTTGATACCCGGTGGTCCGTCTTCGATGTAGACGTCAGCAACATCAGCTAAGGCTATACGTTTTCCTTGTGGTGTCACTACAGGTAACAAAGAAAGCGACTCTGGAGAGCTTCGGTATGACTGCGGATAACGAATATTTACTGGATAGCGCTCCAGCCCTTCTACACTCTGTGTTACGTTAACACCGCCAATTGCACTAGAGACAATTTGCTGAACATCAGCGATATTGAGCCCATATCGGGCGGCTTTTTCGCGATCAATGTCGACTTTCAAGTAGCGACCGCCAGCGACGCGTTCAGAATACACTGAAGCCGTGCCATCGACGTCAGTTAATATTGACTCAATTTGTTGGCCGATTTTTTGAATTTCCATTAGATCGGGACCACCAATTTTAATCCCAACAGGGGTTTTAATTCCTGTGGCAAGCATGTCAATTCGGGTTTTTATTGGCATCACCCATGCGTTGGTTAAGCCCGGTAAATTGACCACTGCATCAAACTCTTTAATAAGGTCCTGCGTGGTCATCCCTTCTCGCCATTGTTCTTTGGGTTTCAATTGAATGAATGTCTCAATCATGGTCAGTGGCGCGGGGTCCGTCGCCGTATCCGCCCGCCCTACTTTGCCAAATACCGTTTCTACTTCTGGCACGGTTTTTATTAATTTGTTGGTCTGTTGAAGAAGCTCTCGTGCCTTCCCGATTGATATGCCGGCATAGGTGGTTGGCATATACATCAAATCGCCTTCGTCAAGCGGGGGAATAAATTCACTACCAATTTTATCAATTGGCCAAAGCCCGATAGCCAAGACAATCAATGCTGCGACCATCGTTGACTTTGGAAAGCGCAAAACTGTCTTGAGCGTCGGTATGTATAAAAACGTTAAAAACTTGTTGACTGGGTTTTTGTGTTCAGGCAAAACCTTTCCACGTACAAAATACCCCATTAAGACTGGGACCAGTGTAATCGCAAGTGCCGCTGATGCAGCCATTGCATATGTTTTCGTATAAGCAAGAGGGGAAAACATCCTCCCTTCCTGGGCCTCAAGCGTAAAAACAGGTACAAAACTAACCGTAATGATCAACAAACTGAAAAATAACGCAGGTCCAACTTCGACCGCAGAATCGATAACAACCTGCCAGCGATTTTCCTTGGTAAGAGGCGTCTTTTCCATGTGTTTGTGCATATTTTCAATCATAACGATCGCACCATCACTCATGGCGCCAATGGCAATAGCAATGCCGCCCAACGACATGATATTGGCATTGATCCCTTGCATATACATAACGATTAGCGCGGTAATGATCCCGACAGGAATACTGATGATTGCGACGAGTGACGACCGAACATGAAAAAGAAAAGCGACACATACCAAAGCGACTACGATAAACTCTTCCACTAGTTTCGAAGCTAGGTTATCAACGGCTCTTTCAATTAATGCGGAACGATCATAAACAGTGACCACCTCAACGCCATCAGGTAGTCCTTTTTTTAAGTCCTCTAGTTTTGCTTTGACGCCATCTATCGTTTTTTGAGCATTCTCACCAAAACGCATCACGACAATACCGCCGACTGTTTCCCCTTCGCCGTTTAGCTCTGCTATACCGCGGCGCATTTGTGGACCGATATCTACAGTGGCAATATCCCTTATTAAAAGCGGTGTGCCATTGTCATTGACGCCAAGAGGAATGGTTTCGATATCCTTCTTATCAGAAATATACCCCGTGGCACGAACCATGTACTCAGCTTCTGCAAGCTCCACTACAGAGGCCCCAACTTCTTGATTTCCTCGCTTTATTGCCATCTGAATATGAGAAAGCGGTATACCGTAAGCGCGGAGTTTTTCAGGATCTACTTTCACTTGATACTGTTTCACCATACCCCCTAGCGCCGAGACTTCGGACACGCCAGGCACAGTTTGGAGCTCAAATTTCAAGAACCAGTCTTGCAAACTGCGTAATTGAGAAATATCGTGTTGGCCGGTTCTGTCGACCAATGCATACAGATAAACCCAACCAACGCCTGTGGCATCTGGACCTAATTGCGGCCTGGCGTTTTCAGGTAGATTGGGGGCAACTTGCGATAAATATTCAAGCACCCTGCTTCTTGCCCAATATAAGTCGGTATCATCATCAAAAATGATATAAACGTAGGAGTCACCGAAAAACGAATAACCTCGAACCGTTTGTGCACCCGGTACGGAAAGCATGGCGGTCGTTAGCGGGTACGTTACCTGATCTTCTACAACTTGTGGCGCTTGACCAGGATAACTCGTTTTGATTATCACTTGGACATCGGATAAATCTGGGATCGCGTCTACTGGCGTATTTTTCATTGTAACTAAACCGCCACCGACTATGATGATGGTTGCGAGTAAAACAAAGAAGCGGTTTGAGACCGACCAACGTATGATTGCTTCTATCATTCGTGCGCTCCTTCATGTTGGCTGTGATCCATCGTTCCTTTATCAGATGCTTGTATATGTAATGTGGTAATAACGTACGCACCGTCTTGGGTTTTGGTAATTTCGATGTGCAGTCGCATACCAGCGGTAATGTCAGATAAATCAATCTCATTAGCGACGTTGAAATCCATTGTCATTGCAGGCCAATCCCACGCCTCAATAGTGTCATGTTCAAGGCTTAACTGGTTGTTAGCACTCATCACTGCATTGACCGTTGCTTGAGTCCACACAGCGTCGACAGCGGTACTTGTTTCACTACTTGCCTCTTCAACAACATGAATGGTAGAAACAAGATATTCGCCACTTGAGGATTTTGAAATTTCAATATGCGCAAGCGTTCCAGAGGCCAAATCAGACAAGGTTATGTTATCTGCCACATTAAAATCCATCGTCATCGCGGGCCAATCCCACTCTTTTATCGCGGGATGATCGACATTTATCATTCGATGCCCATCCATTACAGAATTAATCTTGACTTCAGCCCAAACGCTTTCAGACATCGTCGCCTGTGTACTTTGTGCTGAATCGATAATGTGCACGGTTGTCACCACATATTGACCATCAGTTTGCTTACTGATCTCGATATGTGCCGATGAACCACCTTTGACCGTTGCTAAATTGATATGCTCCGCTACCACAAAATCCATGGTCATCGACGGCCAATCCCATTCTGGAATTGGACCATGTTTTGCAGTTATCATGTTGTGAGAAGGCATCACGTCTGTGATCATCACCTCTGTGAAGACCGATGTTGGACTTTCTTCAGGGGGTTCCATTCGCTTAAAGTCAGAGCTAATACTGCTCTCTGAATCAAGCATAAATTGAGCGGAGGTGACAATGCTGTCACCATCGATCAGTCCTTCAAGTACTTCTGTAAACTCGTCAACCACTCGCCCAATTTTGATTGCAACTGATTTAAATTTTCCATCTCCCAATGCCAATACAACGCGATTTTGATTGCCTGTTCGAATAACCGCTTCGGTTGGCACGATCAAGTTGGTCGAATCCATATCAGAGTGGATAGTCACTTGAGCGAACATGTTCGGCTTTAACGTATAATCTTGATTAGCAAAGCGAAGACGCACACGCAGTGTGCGGGTACTCTGTTCAAGGGTTGGGTAGACGTAGTCTACAACGCCTTGCCACGTCTTTCCGGGGAGGAAATCTAATGTCATAGTAACAGGCAACCCTTCCACTATTTGGGCGGTTTGTCGCTCAAATACCTCTGCATCAACCCAAACCTCATCCAATGCACCAATCGACATGACTGTAACGCCAGGTTTTATAAAAAAACCTTCTCGAATGTTTAAATTATCTACGAATCCGGTTTGGGGTGCGGAAAAGGTAACGGTTTGCTGAACATTTTTTGTTTTTATTAACGTCTCCACGACGTCTTCAGGCACTTGCAATGCATTTAAGCGAGAACGAGCAGCTACGATCAGATCTTTGTTGTTTCTGCGCATAGCAAGCAGCAATTCTTCTTGTGCATTCACTAACTCAGGCGAGTATAGAGAGTAAAGTGGTTCCCCTTTTTTAACATATTCTCCTGATGCTTTTACATGCAGTGTTTCTATCCAGCCTTCAACGCGAGGATGCACATGGATTAATGTTTCTTCGTTGTATTGAACGTACCCGACAGTTCTAATAGGGACATGCAGCGCGCGGCGCTGCACTTTCGCAGTTCGAACACCAAGATTGTTCTCCACATTTGGCGCTATAGTAATTGTTCCTGGGCCCGCATCACCACTTGAACTTTCTTCGTAGACAGGAATGAGATCCATGCCCATCGGAGACTTTCCTGGTTCGTCTCTGCGGTAATTTGGGTCCATCGGCGCAACCCAATACAACGGTTGCTTCTCTTCGTTTTGCTCATTATTCGCGGTGGATGATGAAGATGGTATCAGAAACGTGAATGCCAACGCAGTCATAATACCGCCTGCTACCCCGCCTATGACGAGTGCTTTAATTGTGCTCATTGTTGTTCTCCGATTTGAGACAAAGGAATACCTGCGTTGGTATCAAAGTAATAGTTGAGTTGAATTTTTGTTTTGACCAAATCCACACTGATATCCAGTGCGTCAATTCTGGCATTAAGATCCGCAATACGAGCACGCACTACCTCAGCAAAGTCTCCTTCGTCGTTGGTATAAGCATTGAGCGATGCCTCAGCTTGCTCTTGCATTTGCTCTAACAATTCGAGTTCGTACAGCGCTTGTCGCTCCATTAATCGCTCATTTTCCGCATATAAAGACTGGATGTATGACATCATTTCTCTGAGGACTAAGCGCTTGTCGGTTTTAATGGCTTCAGATAGGCTTACGGCAGCCGAAACCTCTTGGTCTTGGCGGTTTTCTGTAAAAAGAGGTACATCGAAACTTACACCCATCGATAAAAAATCTGCTCGACTTGTACCGTCGGGCGTGTCGTCTCTGTAGGCGTAACTAGCGTTAACCCCCCATTGTGGCTTGTATTTTTCTTTGGCAAGGTCAATACCGGTTTGGCTGGCGCGAATTCTTTGCTCTATCGAGAGGATCAAAGGGTGTTGATTGAGAACCATTGCAAGCGATTGTTGATCTCTGCGCTCAAGTATTGTTCTCATATTCTGCCCCATGTTTTTGATCTCAGGTAGGGCATGCGGCAACGTTAATCGAGAAAAGGCATCAAATCCCGATTGACTTGGATAATTTTGATCTCTAACTAGCCACTCTAGAAGCTTCCCTGTGGCTCTTTCTTCTAATGCTCGTAGTTTAGTAAGTCGGTCTTCCAACCTTGTTAATTCCAACTTTGCACGAACGATATCTTGCTGATTTACGCGTCCAAAGGCAGTTGAATAATTTGCCTTTGCGATATCGCTGAGCTGTTCAAATAACGCTTTATCTTCATCAATTAGCTTTACACTTTGCTGCGCCCGATATATTTCTAACCATAAGTTTGATACTTGAACGCGTGCTTTGGCCACTCGGTCGGCTCTCATCAGGGGATGCTCTGCTGCTTGCTCCCGCAATTGACGAGACCTTATGGCTAACGAATCACCACGAGGAAACATCTGTGACACACCTACTTTTAGCTGAGTCATGGGCTCTTGATCAAACGCAAAACCATCAGTGGGTACATTTGCTAAACCGATGTTGACAACGGGGTCTGGTAGGCTCGAGGCGACGACACTACTGGACAATGTGGCACGTTCACGATGTGCACTGCTAACGAGCCATGGATCATTTTCTACCGCTATTTCTACTGCACGTTTGAGCGTTAATTTTTCATTCGCGATAGCGGGAGAGACCATCGAGAACGAGAACGCTCCCCAAATAGAAACAAAAAGACAAAACCGGTTCATTAGAATTGCTCCTCATAGGTGTTGACTTCAGCAAAGGTCGTAACTGAACCATCTACATTGAGTTGCAATACAAGGTAAGGTTGGAATCGTTCGTCAACTTCCATGCCCGGCGATCCAATTGGCATGGCTGGAACGCTCAACCCTAAAACCCCTTCAGGAGGGTTTTCTAAAAATTGTTGGATGTATTTTGCGGGTATGTGCCCCTCAAATACAAACCCGTCCTGAGAAAGAGCAGTATGGCAGGAGCGATACTGGGGTTCGACGCCATATTTATCTTTGACTCCGGACATTAGCGTGACATTTGTCACATCTGTCTCAAAGCCATGTTCTTCAACATGTCGCACCCATTTTTGACAACATTTACATGTTCTACTCTTGTAGACATGTAATGTGAATTTCGGTGCCTGTGTTGCAGACTTTGCATCATTCTTTGCCTGCAGTACATCACTGCACGCCGTTAAAAAGAGGACTAAAGAAAACAAAGCCCCAAACGGTATATTTTTGTTCATAAACAACTCTCACATATATTGGATTTTGCACGCTTTACGATGGAAACGTCACGTGCAGTAACTGTTAGTCTTTACATCGACTAATCTAATTACACGAGAGAGTATTTTGGGGGGCGTAAATGTATAGCGATAAAGACTTTATGCAGCCTTGTTTGTTTGCTTAGGGCTGGGGTGTTCAACAGTTTTGGTGTTTCGAAACTCTCCCCAGCCAACATGCCGAGCTGAAAGACTGCCATGGGACAACAGCAATTTTGATTGCAACAACTCTCTGATGCGTCGTGTGATGAGTGGTCCATGTGATGACCGATTCTGTTATCTATTTCATGCACCATATCGCTTGCACATGGCGTAGCTACACTCGCGAAAGACCCGCTTACTTGCACGCTCAACAAAGCGATAACAAAGAGGTATTTGACGAATGAAAGTTTCACTTAAACCTGACTCCTTTAATGAAACGCGTTTTCACGGATTAGCTACGGCAATGAGAATATCAAATGGCCCTGACAGACAGATTACCTTGACATTACAATTTTGTAATCATGAGCGATATTGATAGCGAAAATGTATTTTTAGTTGAATATTTGCGACTTCGAGCTACGATGTGGCGCGCTCATTAGTATATTGAATACTCTGTTGGTTGCTGGCATACGTTTTATTATTAGTATACTAACAGCATTTTACGATTGCGGTGTATTCAACAGGCTTACTCCATTGAATTAAAGCTATGCAGCAGGTTAATCACATACCATGAAAATACTTGTAGTCGAAGACGAAGTAAAAACGGGCGATTACATCAAACAAGGGCTAATTGAATCCGGCTTTGTTGTAGAATTAGTAAGGACTGGCCTGGATGGTCACCACAAATCGATGATTGGTGATTATGAATTAATCGTACTCGATGTAATGCTGCCCGACATAGAAGGTTGGAAAATCCTGTCTTCATTGAGAGAGTCTGGTAAATTTACACCCGTTCTTTTTTTAACCGCTCGCGATCACGTTAATGACAGAGTCAAAGGACTTGAGTTAGGCGCAGACGATTATTTGGTTAAACCGTTTGCTTTCGCGGAACTCCTCGCAAGAGTGCGCACCTTGATCAGGAGAGGGACGTCTGTCCCTAACAACACGTTACACATTGCAGATTTGGAGCTTGATATCCCTTCTCGCGTTGCGAAGCGCGGTGGCAAAGTAATCAATCTGACGACTAAAGAGTTTACATTGCTTGAACTAATAGTCAGACGTCAAGGTGAAGTATTGCCCCGTTCTTTGATCGCCTCTCAGGTATGGGACATGAATTTTGACAGTGACACGAATGTCATTGATGTCGCTATCCGAAGATTGCGCGCAAAAATTGATGATGACTTTCCTGTAAAGCTAATTCAAACTGTCAGGGGGATGGGCTATAAAATGAGTGTAGATGATAGTAACGAATAAACTAAAACGGCCAAACTCTCTTGCGTTTAGAGTCACTATACTTGTTGGCATTACCGTATTTTTGTGCCTTACAATAATCAGCTTAATCGTTCAACAATCAATTGCAACGCATTTTGCTGAACAGGATGCTGATGAATTAAATGAGGTATTCCATGCTGTAAAACGAAAGCTTAGCGAAGCATACACTGAAAAGGTGGCACCTTCGAGTATCCTCGTTGAAGCAGTGTCTGGTCATCATGGAGTCTATTACCTTGTGCAAAATGAAGATGGAGAATCCGTATTTTCGAGTAAAGGCGTTAACTTGCACAAATACCCCGGTCAATTGTTTGACAACGATCTCATAACGCCTGATATGTTGACACTTTTTTTTGATGGATCCCATATGTTGCGAGCAACTGAAGCTCTCGTGACCGTCAGCACTGGTCAGAATAAGTCTACATACCGTGTTGTGGTAGCCTCCAACATGGAATTTCACATGAATTACATGGAAGACTTTGAAAAGACGTTATGGGGCATTATTTTCGTGTCTGGTTTGATCACGATAATAGTGGCACGTTTTGCTGTGTATCGAGGCCACTCGCCGCTACGAAAACTGAGTAGAAAAATAGGTTCTATTACTGCTGACAAGCTCGATATCCGACTAAATCCTTTAGAGGTACCGGTCGAGCTCGCAGGATTAGTGGGGTCGTTTAATGCTATGATTGAACGACTCGAAGCTGGCTTTGAGCAACTTTCATATTTTTCTGCGGACATTGCGCATGAATTGAGAACACCGGTCACAAACCTGACAACTCAAACGCAGGTTATTCTGAATCAACCGCGCACTGAAAGTGAATATGTTGATATTTTATATTCTAATTTGGAAGAATACGAACGTATGACCAAGATGGTCAGTGACATGTTACTTCTAGCCAAAACGGAACATGGACTCGTCAAGCCACAGTTAGAGCGACTAAATTGCCGAGCAGAGCTTCAAGAATTAGTTGAGTATTTTGAACTACTGGCAGAAGAAAGACAAATTCAAATTCGCATCCGAGGGGCCGATGCCACAATTGATTGCGATAGGTCCATGTTTCGACAAGCTATGAGTAATCTATTATCAAACGCAATTCGATATTCCTTCGAAAACGCGATTGTTAAGGTAGCAGTATCTACCAACGATGAACATACAAAAATTACCGTTTCAAATCCAGGCCCGAAAATCTCTGATGACCATCTTCAGAGACTTTTTGATCGCTTTTTTAGAGCAGACCCTTCACGAAAAAATCATGGTCAAGGCGTTGGTTTAGGATTGACTATCGCTCGTTCATTGCTTCACATGAACGGAGCTAAACTAACGGTTAGCTCAGATGACAACTTAACCGTATTTGTTGTTTCATTCCACAAATAATCAATCAAACTTCGTCCTGGAATCTAAACAGGTGGTCACTTTCTGAAGCTGATGTATCGGCCACTTCCCCTCATTTGTCATGTTTGCACTTTCCAACACCTGCTTCATAAAACTGGACATTTCATCATTAATCTTAATACAGTTGCTGGTATAGGCTTTACTTGTGTGTATCAACAATTGATCTAACAGTTCGGAATAAGTTGATTAATACCTTCGGAAAAAACCAAGCCTAGAGCCTCACTACCAAATTGGGAAACTCATTTTTCAGTTCCTCAATTATTGGATAAAGAATGATAACCTGCTCACTGTGAAAAACACCTGGAGCCAGATGGAAAACGCACATCTGTCGTGTTGTTTCAGCTGCTATAATAGTCGTCATCATTGACTCATTGTGGCCAATCACACTTAGGACTATTTCATTCGCATCGTTTGAAATTTTCCCACACGCTCGGACGGTGACGCCACAAATATCAGTGCCATTGTGTATGTTTATAAAAAGCCAAAATGCTATTTTTCGAAAAAACGGATTGCACAGGAGCAAAAAATTGGGTTAAAGAAGTTGCACAGTAAGCACCTATGCAGCACGCGCATATCGATTGATCATTTCCTTCGCAGTGCTGTGCATCTTGGTTCTTTTTCTGAATGAAGTGTGTGATTATTTAAATTAGTATGTTCTACGTTTGATAAGGAATCATTTGAGGATATATGAGATTCTGATGTGTCGTGACCATCACATATAATTGGGTTCGTCATAGCAAAGCCATGCTGTGAAAGCAGCGCAGCTATTAGTACTAATTTAAACCATTTATAAATGCCTGACACAAATAAACTCCATCAGTGAGTAAGGAAATAGTAGCGGTATTCCGTTATTCTTACTTTGACGCAGATCAACACAAAAAAGTGCGTAGGGCCTTTAAATATTAAAGCCGTAATCAACTAGTTTAGTACTCTTGATTCATATAGCCTTAAACTACGCTTAGAAAGTACAACATAGCCATCATTTATAGCAATGCTTTTAATTAGTGCATCCTCAAAGATTACGCTACCGCACGTGAAATCGTGACTGAAAGTTGTGACTTCGACATCATTTGCGATATATAACGCGTTATCTAACGAAATAAGAATCCCAAAGTGCCCGTATTGTCGAAGAGCATGACTAAATTGAGTGGTGTTTTGATCCCAATTTACAAACCTTCTTTTTACTGGAGGTAGACTTTGGAATGACGCTAGCTTTTCCAATTGAGGTGTGGCGTTATTATAAAGCTCATTAAAGTTATTGAGTAATTCTTCTAACAGAGTTTCTGCGAGTAACTGAGACTTGACCATCAATGATGATATCGTTTCATTGTCTTCGACCTCAAATTTCTCTTGGATTAGGATGCTACCTGCATCAAGTTTCTCAGTAAGTTTATGAATGCTAACACCCGCGTTCTCAGGGTTGTCGATAATGTAGGTTAGTGGGGTTGGGCCTCTACTTTTGGGTAGTAAAGATGGGTGGATATTAATCGCATATTTTATTTCGTTTATGGGTAGTTTGTATCCGTAATCTGCTACAACAAAGACTGTCTGCTCGTCATTTAAATATTCTTTAAGAGTCACGACACTTGGGCGTTCGGTGGAATAAACAATATTGTGTGTACGACAAATTCGTTTGATAAAGCTCGCATTTTCCTGAACATCGTTTATGAAAACGAGCTCAATGTTCAATCTAATTTTGATTAGAAGTGACAAACAATTCGAGAATAAGTCACTTCCAAAATAAACTATCTTCATATATGTTTGCACCTTCTGAGAGTAGCGAATGCCATGCTGCTTAGCAGTACACTAAATATTGCAAATGATTTAACAAGTGCTTTCATGATTACCTCTATCTTTGGTTAATATTCGGTTTTTAAAAATTAAAATTACTTTGATTGTCAAAAGTGCGCATTTATTTGTTTAACTTTGACTTCAATCGAATTGACTGTCGTAGCTATCTACTTTCGCGTAAGGTTCGTAGCTCCCATCTTGATATATAATGAAAACGGTATAAGGCATAAATTGCTCTGCTACTTCCATTCCGGGTGAACCTACTGGCATAGCCGGAACAGATAACCCGATAGCCTTTGGATGTTCTTCTAACAAAAATCGTTTTATAAACTTAGAAGGGACATGGCCTTCAAATACAAAGCCACTTTCTGTAACAGCGGTATGGCAAGAGCGAAGACTTGGCGAAATTCCGTATTCGTTCTTGATGTTGCTCAAGTTATGAAAGTCCTTTGTACGTAGGTGAAACCCTTGGCTTTCTAGATGGGTTATCCACTTTTTACAGCATCCACACGATGGTGATTTATAAACTAATAATTCGAAGACATCGTTTGCGCCATGGTGGATATTTGCCATGGCAACGCCAGGTAGAATTAGCAGTAATACCGCAGCTTGATAGGTGATTTTTTTTAACATTTTTGCCTCCAGACAAAGCTGGCACATATAGGTACATTAGCACCTAGATAATAAACAGGAACTGAAACAAATTGTGCGTGAAATTTGGACGCACTAACCCTGTGTTAGGCAAATATCGGGGGGCGAAAAAGTGAGGAAGTTACTGTAACTGGTTGTTGGAAGAATAAGCCAAATGAAGCGTCCGGCACCACTGGGCGTTGAACAATCATCATGAAAGCTATAAGGACGGGAGCATGAGTACAACCACCTGGTGGGCATGTGCATTCCGACGTGTTGCAACAATCTTTAATACTAGCGTTCTCGGAACTGCTAGAATCTACTCTCATACCATGGCTCATGTTCATAGAGCAATTCGATTCAGAATTGCTATTGTAGTGTTTGTTGTCAATAGCCATTTCAAAACTCATAGTATCTATAGCCATAGCTTGCCCAACGAGGGCAGATAGCACTGTAAATACTAGTATTAATTTTGATAGGGATTTAGACATTTTTTAAGCATTGAACATAACCTATACGGAGAATAATGGATTTTTTCGAATTGGTAAACAGTCGAGACTAATTTGTAATCAGAATAGCCCATTCATCGGCAGAATTTTAGAAATAGTCATGATGAGAGAAATAGCCTACAACAATGCAAATTTTTAGCCGCGCCACTAAATCCGTAATTCAGATACTGCGATAGAACTTGAACGCTCTAAGTAGTTGCCACAATGCTTTCTCTTTGTCCAGTTCCATTAACGTTATAACAGGAGGTACCCGGACTTACACAAAAAATTGAGGAGGCTGACAAATAAATGCTTGAGGAACTCGCGCTCTGACAGATAGAGTTTTTGATGTCGGCGACCTTATTGACAGAAACCTAAATTCTGAGAGGTGTTTGAATTTATTAGATGAGAAATGATTCTTTTCTGTATTAGGGAATCATGAAAAACTAATATTAGAAATCAATTTGAGCAAGCTATACCAATCTGAGCTTTGGTATCAGAATGAAGGTAAATGGTGGCAATACTTAGACAATGAGCTTAAGAATAAATATTTTAACTTAGCTAACAAGTTACCTCTTTCGATATCTATTGAAACGAACTTTGACAACATTGGAATAGTCCACGCAGATCATCCTTTCCATTCTCGGCCGCCTACATAAGACTGTCAAAATTATATTAAGCAAATTCTTTGGGAAAGGATATTATCCTAATAACAATATCAAAGACCCTAAATCTACTTTGTATAAATTCTCTGAAGATTTTATACACATATTCAATTACCGAAACTTCAAACTTACTCACAGTAAAATAAAGTTAGACTGCTAAAACAAAAAGCCCCGCATTTTCATGCAGGGCTTTCTGAATAATGGTGCCTCGCTCCGGGATTGCAACGCGCGGCGCAGCCGCAGGGGCACGTTAGCGTGTGCCTGTGTTTTCAACCACCGGGATCAAAAAAGCCCTCGCATTTCTGCAAGGGCTTGAATGATGGTGCCTCGACCCGGGATCGAACCAGGGACACGCGGATTTTCAATCCGCTGCTCTACCAACTGAGCTATCGAGGCTGAAACTTGTTAGCGTTCTAGGCGTTTGCTGCCTGTCCTGCTGTGGGTGCGTATTAAACGGTTTTCGCCTTCACAAGTCAACCGTTTTTCTCGCTTTTTTTGCGCTTTTATTACTGTTTGCGCATTGTTTGCTCAAAAAACGCTTTTTTGCTTATTTTTCAGGCGGAACGTAGCCTTCAATCGTAGGCTCTACGTCGTCAAACAAGTATGCCGACATTTTTTCTTCTAAAAACTTACGGGCATTCGGCTCCATCATATTCAACTTGTGTTCGTTAATTAGCATGGTTTGCTTTTTCTGCCATTCGGCCCATGCTTCTTTAGAAATGTTGTCGAAAATACGCTTACCCAGCTCCCCCGGGTAAAGTTGGAAATCTAAGCCGTCAGCTTCTTTTTGAAGCTTGCGACAAAATACCGTTCTTGCCATGTTATTTCCTTTCGTTCGCTATCTGCTTAGCAAAAAATATTGCGTTGGGCTTAGAACGCCTAACGCATTAACTGCTGAATAATCTTGGTTGTAGGTGCCGCCAAACCAACTTCAATAGGCTCGTTCAACGAAAACCAACGAAATGCCGTTTCGGCTACGCGCTTTGATGGAGCAGAGTTTACCACGGCCACCACCGGGGTGATATCTAAATGAAAATGGCTAAAGGTATGACGGAACCCTTCAAGCGTTCGGGTTTCGTCGACACTGATACCTCGCTTGGCCAACTGCTCAATCCCCTCTTCTATTGAAGACACCTCAATAAAACCATATAGGCCACCCCACAGCCCTGTTGAGGGACGCTGCTCTAAATACACTTGGCTGTTAAACTGTGCCACCATCATATAGGTGGATTTCTCCGGTAGCGCCTTTTTCGGCTTCTTACCCGGGTAGTCGGCTTGCGCGCCTTGGGCGTAGGCAATACAGTCGGCTTGAAGCGGGCACTCATCACACTTTGGCTTGCTTCGCGTACAGATCATCGCGCCCAAGTCCATCATCACCTGCGTATAGTTGGCACAACGTCCGCCTTCTGAATTGGTAGGCGTGTTTTTCTCGGCCACTTCCCAAAGCTGATTCTCTACCTTTTTCTGTCCCGGCCACCCGCCGATTGCATAGTATCGGGCCAGCACACGCTTCACATTGCCATCTAATATAGGAAAGCGCATATTGCGAGATAGCGAAAGTATCGCCCCAGCGGTAGATCGCCCTATGCCGGGCAAATCCATGACTTCTTCTAGACTATAGGGAAACTCGCCGTTGTACTTTTCTACCAGCGTATTCGCAGCTTTGTGAAGATTTCTTGCTCTTGCGTAGTAGCCAAGCCCAGTCCAATGATGAAGCACGTCGTCTTGAGAAGCCTTAGCCAAGTCGTGCACGGTGGGAAAAGACGCCATAAAGCGTTTAAAGTAGGGAATTACCGTGGTGACTTGAGTTTGCTGCAGCATTATTTCCGACACCCACACCTTATAAGGCGTAACGTCTTGTTGCCAAGGCAAATGCTTTCGCCCGTGTTTATCAAACCATGCGAGTGCTCGCTCTGCAAAGCTACCTGTATATTGTTGTTCTGTCATAATCGTCTGTATGGGCAGTTACTACCGCTTGGTCGTTTTCTACTTAGCGACCATTCATTAAAAAGCGCGCTATGGTAGCATGTAACTAGCCAGTTTATTGTTAAGGAGCACACGTGTCTGTGCAGCACCCTGTTTTATTTTTTCCCGGTACGCTCTGTGACGAGCGCGTATTTCTACCGCTTTGGCGCGAACTAAATATTGCACAACGTCGTTATGTACCGCTTCAATGGGCAGCATCGCTAGAAGAAATGCTGGCATTAAGTGAAGATCGTATTCTTGATAACGAAAAAGTGCACCTTGTGGGTTATTCGATGGGCGGGTTTATAGCTGCATTAGTAGCACAGCGCAATCCTGCCAATATTGCTTCGCTAACCTTAATCGGTTACAACCCAGAAGGGTTATCAAAAGAAGAAATTGTAAAGCGTAAGCAGCTTACTACTATGCTTAAGCAAGGTAACTTTAAGCCCGACAACGACGCTTATCTTTCGCGATTTATCCACCCTTCCCGCTTAGCGGATGAAAACGTGGCTGGCGTTGTAAAATCGATGGCGCAGGATTTAGGTAAAACAACGTTACTCAACCACACGCTAGCAACCACACCACGAGAAAGTACCGTTAAAGCGCTCGCAAAGATCAACGCGTCAGTAACGTTTATTACTGCCCAGCAAGACGCCATTGCACCAGCAGAAACAATTAAGCAGCTAAAAAATGTGCTACCCAAAGCGACGTTCCACACCATCAGTGACGCCGGGCATATGGTAGTACTTGAGAAAACTGACGCCGTAGCGTCTATTATTGCGAAACAAATTGGCGTATAAAATTACAGCATTTTTGCCACGATAGCGTTGCATAAGCCGTGGGTAAGTGGATAATGCGCCACCATAAAATTGGGTAAGAAAGGCATTGCAAATGAGGCAATTCAAAAGTCAGGCGGAAGCAGAAGCCGCTGGAGTATACGTAAGCAAGGTAAAAAGCTTCGTGAAACGCGAAGGTAGACTTACTAAAGCACAAGAAAAAGCGCTAGAAGATCACTGGCCAACCAAGGGCATTGACTACGCTGAAGCACCGTTATCGCTGTCAGAAATTTTTGGCCGAAGCGCACCTGTCGTTGTAGAAATAGGCTTCGGTATGGGCAAGTCACTGGTTGAAATGGCCGCGAATGCCCCTGAGAAAGACTTTATCGGCATTGAAGTTCACCGTCCTGGCGTTGGCGCATGTTTAGCTGAAGCAAGCGAACAAGGCGTCGAAAACCTGCGTGTAATGGACCATGATGCGGTAGAAGTCCTTAAAAATATGATCCCAGACGGTTCACTGTCTCGCCTACAGCTGTTTTTCCCAGACCCTTGGCACAAAAAGCGTCACCACAAACGCCGTATTGTTCAACCTGAATTTGTTGAGCTGGTTCGCACCAAATTAGCTATTGGCGGTTGTTTTCATATGGCGACGGATTGGGAGCAATATGCTGAGCACATGTTAGACGTTATGATCAATGCCGACGGTTACACCAATACTGCAACTAACGGCGACTATGTACCTCGTCCAGACTACCGCCCAATTACCAAGTTTGAAACCCGTGGCCAAAAGCTTGGTCATGGCGTTTGGGATTTAATTTTCGAGCGTACTAAGTAATGATTTTATCTCCTCAAAGCCAACTGTTAGAACGAAATATCGCGCTTTTCGACGAGGGCCAGTGGGCATTTATCAATCCCTCTGATGCGTATTTTCTGGACGGTCTTAAATCGCAAGAAGTCACGGTAATTCACCAATATTTCGATATTTTTTCAGAGTGCGTAAGAGTCGTACCTTCGGTATCGTTTGATAGCCGAGATATTACGCGCACAGGTTTTGAGGTGACGCAAAAAGTCGGTAATCATACCCATATTTTTACGCCTTTCCTTGCACTAGAGAAATCTCACACTGACGTGATGATTTTCTTACCCAAAGCAAAAACCCATTTTCAGATGCTATTGCGAATGGCAGCCAGCATGGTGGGCCAAAATGGTCGTATTCACGTGGTGGGTGAAAATAAGGGCGGTATAAAAAGTGCTGCTAAGTTGATGGACCAATACGGCCCAACCCAAAAGGTTGATTCTGCTCGCCATTGCAGCCTTATCACCGTTTTGGTTGAAGAGCCGCACCTAGCCTTTGAACCCGATGCATGGCTTGATACGAATACGTATCACGTTGAGGGCACAGCTTGGCAAGTGGCCTCTATGCCTGGCGTATTCAGCTACAAAGAACTGGATGCGGGAACTGAGCTTTTACTAGAAAAACTCTCAACATCACTGAGTGGTGAAATTCTGGATTTCGCATGCGGCGCTGGCGTGATTGCCAGTTATATAATGCTTAAGTATCCGCATTTGAAGCTTCATCTTACTGATGTCAGCGCACTTGCGGTTTACTGTAGTGCACTCACCCTAGCAGACAATGGGTTATCAGCAACACTATATGCTGCGGATGGATTGCACGGTTTTACTCAAAAAGTACAGCATATTGTCACCAACCCGCCATTTCATACTGGCATTAAAACTGACTACACCATCACTAAGCGCTTTATTTCTGACGCTAAAGCAAGCTTAAGTCGTGGCGGCACTATGCAGATGGTGGCAAACCGATTCTTACCCTACCCAGGTTTACTCGCTGAGCACTTCCAAACGGTCTATACCACAGCACAAACGTCGCAATTTTCTGTTTATCAAGCGGCTTTGTAATTAAAAAAACCATTAGCTTGTGCTAATTTAGCTTTTCTACCTGTTGCTCATGCCATTGCGTACTCCACGCAATGGCATACGGCGCTTTTTCCTTACACTATATTTAAGCATTACAAGTGCACTGCACGTTACGCTCTGGGGGATCACCTGTGAATATTGTATTTGCTATTTCAGAAGTTGAAGAATTGGTAAAAACCGGCGGCCTTGCAGACGTTGGAAAAGCACTCCCACTCGCGCTAGATACCTTGGGCGAAAGCATCACCATTGTTATGCCTTATTACCAAGTACTGGCTGAACAGTTGAACCTACCAACTATAATCGAGCAACAAACCCTGTTTACTGAAGGTCAGGTGTACCATTTTGATATTCGCTACATGCAATGGCACGGTATTCCTATTTACTTTGTAGACTCGACCGAATACTTTATGCGTGAAGGGCTGTACGCCAACGCATTTGAGGCCTATGAAGACAATGGTGAGCGCTTTAGCTTTTTCAGTGGCGCCGTACTCCAAACGCTAAAAGCTATCGATAAAAAGCCTGACATTATTCACTGTCACGACTGGCATGCGGCCATGCTGCCGTTTTTACTTACCCACGACAAATCCGGGTATTTTGACGGTACTAAAACCATATTCACTATTCATAACGCGGCTTTTCAAGGCGTGCATAAGCTTGAGAGCATTCCCTTTCTTCGCCATCATCCAAACATTCTGGCGCAAGTGCACGGCGGTTACATCAATATGCTGCAAAGCGGGATTGAGTTTGCCACGAAAGTGACAACCGTAAGCCCTAACTATGCAAGCGAGTTACTCACTGACCTGGGTAGTCATGGCCTGCACGAGCGGCTTGTAAATCGTCAAGCCGACTTAAGCGGTATTCTTAACGGATGTGACTACACGCAGTGGAACCCCGAAACAGATACATTCCTACCTGAGAATTACAGTGTAGAGAATCTTCATCCAAAGACCGCATGTAAGCGAGCATTACAGGAGAAGTCGGGATTACCTGATAATGGCAATGTACCTCTTATTGGAATGGTATGCCGCCTGACTGAACAAAAAGGCTTTGGCTACATACTGCCCATTTTGGACGATTTAATTAAGCACAATGTTCAAATGGTAATTGTGGGCACAGGCGACCCTAAAGTGTGTATGGACCTTGGCGAATTCGCTCAACAACACCCTGACCAATTTGCGTTTATAAACGGGTTTAGTTCCGAACATGCCCATTTGGTAGAAGCCGGCGCTGATTTCTTCCTAATGCCTTCTCAGTTTGAGCCGTGCGGATTGAACCAGATGTACAGCTTAGCTTATGGAACCATCCCCATCGTACGTTCGGTAGGCGGACTCAAAGACACGGTTATCGATTACAGCAACGATAGTGAAGGTACGGGTTTTGTGTTTGATGATCCTACGCCACATGCACTGCTATCTTGCATTCGTCGAGCTCTGCTGGCGTTCTACGAAGATGCCGGAAAATTCAGGGCGATGCAGCAACGTGGAATGCGAACGCGATTTACATGGGAAGCAGCGGCGAAGAATTACCAGCAACTATACGTTTCAACCCTCAACTAAAGGGCTTTGCGTACATTAATTATTGTTTATGGGCGCCTTCCTTTTTGCGCATTTTTGCGCCACTATGAATATATGGAAGACGCGAATGGACAATACGCAAAACGGATATGACGGATAAAGTAGTCAAGCTTACGATTAAAAGCCTTTTCATTTGGGTGGTAATGTCAATTACGACGTTTTCGCTTGCAGTGTTATCCAGTCTTGCCGTCTACACGCAAATTAAAACCTACCGTCATGAACTTGAGTCTAACGCACTCATGTTAGCCAAGTTGGTCGCAAGCAGTTCAGCTATGTATCTTTATGACGAAACGCCAGAGCGCATTGAACTTGCCCTAAGTAACCTTGCTGCCGCCGACCATGTATTAAATGCCCACGTTTACAAAGCGCAAAGCGGTAACTTAGAGCCCCAGATTTTCGCCTCTTATAACAAGGAAGGCCAGTTATTGTTAGGAGGCAAGGAAAATCAACTGGCGTCCATGTTTATGACACCTCAATTGGCCGACAATGGGCAATACCTTGAATTAAGTGCAAAAGTCTTCGACACTGAGACGAACATTCAGTTGGGCTGGATATATTTACGAATTTCCTCAGAGAATTTTAACCAGCTTGTTGGAAAGTCGATTTGGCTTAATTTGGCAGTAGCCTTGGCGCTTTTGGCTATTAGCTTTTACTTTGCAGTGCGTATGCAACGTATTGTAACTGGCCCCGTTGAAGACATTGCTAACTTCTTGCAGCGTACTTCACGACAACGTGATTATTCAGCCCGTGCCAGCGGCTCCACTATTAGAGAACTCGATATCTTGGCTGACGCCGTGAATGTGATGCTGTTTCGCATGCAAGAGTACATGCAAAAGCAACGACAGGCGGAGGAGCAACATAGAAAGCTCAATGCCAGCTTAGAAGATATGGTAAGTCACCGAACCACCGCCCTTAAGGATGCAAACCAGGAACTTATTCAAACGTTAGAAAAGCTACATCAGTTTCAGCGTCAAATTGTACAGAATGAAAAGATGGCCTCGCTCGGTGATATGGTTGCGGGCGTTGCGCACGAGGTAAATACTCCGATAGGTTTAGGCGTTACTGCGTCGACAATGATGTTAGACAGGTTAGCGGTTATTCAAAAAGACTTTGAAAATAAAACGCTGAAAGCCAGTGCAATGAAACGCTTTTTGGATGAAAGTAACGAAAACCTCAACATTATTTACCGCAATTTGAACAGAGCTGCCGAACTTATTAGCAGTTTTAAGCAGGTTGCTGTAGATCAAACCTCAGAATCTAGTCGAAGTTTTTGCGTTGTACAGCTAGTTAATGAGATACTATTGTCATTGCAGCCTCGACTCAAAAAATTAAAACACAACATCAACGTAGATTGCGACCCTACCCTTAGCGTTGAAACGAAGGCTGGCCCAATAAATCAAATCTTGATTAATTTAATCATGAATTCGGTTATTCATGGGTTTGAAACCATGGATGAAGGCACAATTGATATTCGTGCCGAAATGGTGAGTAGCAATAAGCTCAAGCTTGTTTATACCGATAACGGAAAAGGCATTTCCCCAGAAATTCGCAAACGGATATTTGACCCCTTTGTCACCACGAAGCGTGGGCAAGGTGGTTCCGGATTGGGAATGCACTTGGTATACAACTTAGTAACGCAAGCCCTTAATGGTTCAATATCGATCACCAGTGAGGAAGGCAACGGCGTAGAATTTGTAATTATCTTCCCCGTTGTTAATGCGAAAACGTCAGAATAGTTGTATAAAGTATGAACTTTTCTTGATTTTTATTGGCTAACCCCAATACCTTAACAGTAAGAATATTCACAAGTTGCTTGCAATCAAGTACATGAATATTAAAATTTAACCAGTTAGTTGCTTAAATCGTATTTTAGAAAGAGTGTAGAACACCATGCAGACGCCAAATGTGTTAATTGTTGAAGATGAGGTGGTAACCCGTACCACGCTTAAGAGTTTGTTTGAAGCGGAAGGGTATAATGTGTTTGAGGCCGAGAACGGTGATCAAATGCATGATTTCTTCGAGAATCACGCTATCAATTTGGTTATCATGGATATTAACCTACCGGGTAAAAATGGCCTTATTTTGGCACGTGAAGTACGTGACCGTAAAAACGTTGGGCTCATCTTCCTAACGGGTCGTGATAACGACGTTGACCGTATTCTAGGTCTTGAAATTGGCGCAGACGATTATCTGACTAAGCCATTCAACCCTCGTGAATTGACTATTCGCGCGCGCAACTTACTGTCTCGTACTACAAACTCTTCAGAAGACGACGATTTACCAAGCCGTGTAAGCTTCAACGGTTGGACGCTTGACGGTGATAGCCGTTCATTGATTTCGCCTAGCGGCAAAGAGTTCCGTCTACCACGCAGTGAATTCCGCGCTCTTCACCTTTTCCTAAGCAATCCAGGTAAGATCCTTACCCGTGAGCAGCTAATTATGGAAATGACGGGGCGTGAACTTCGTCCGAATGACCGTACGGTTGACGTAACGATTCGTCGTATTCGTAAGCACTTCGAATCAGATCCTTCAGATGAAGAATTGATTGTAACCATTCACGGTGAAGGTTACCGTTTCTGCGGTCAGGTTGACGGCTAAGACGTTGCCTGAACGAGTTTTGAATTAATGAAAAGCCGCTACTGTGTAGCGGCTCAGATTGATGATAAACCCCTCTTTTTTCGGAGGGGTTTATTTTTTCTAGCAGCCGAAGGCTGCGATCGCGAT
>NZ_JANHZQ010000054.1:0-7554 GCF_041414725.1 Alteromonas sp. DY56-G5
ATCTTCCCCTCAGTCAGGGTGATTCAGGTTTCTTTCAACCTGACGGGTTTGCCAGCTTCGCTGGGCAAACAAAAAAACCGGCCTAAAGCCGGTTCTCAGTATTTGGCGGAGAGAGAGGGATTCGAACCCTCGACAATAACCACAAGATTAAAATATTTATATATAACAGTAAGTTGAGAATATCAGCAAGATTTGTTTTGTACAACGTTTTTGTACATATATTACAGGATGTCTCACTTGTCATGACGTGACTTAAACGCTCTTGTATGACGCTCAAACAATTCGTCATTCCCATCAAAGTTGGGCCTCAAGACTTCCAAATCTGGTAATGCTTCATTTTCAAAGAAAGCATGCCTTCTCTCTAAGTCCCAATCTTCAAATTGTATAATTGGAGTAAGTAAATCTTTTGGTAGTGCTGGATTGAGCCTAGGTTTATAAGCATGGTGAAACTCTGCTAAGAAATCCCCAAAGTCTACATAAAGCTCTCTCGACAAACTGACAACTCTTTCTGTTAGCGACATAAGCGTTTGTTTAGTTATTGGGTCTAGAAATGAATACAACTGTGTCTCAGGATAGCCAAGGGGAACATTACGTGCTGTTAGCATACGCTGAATATCTTCTCTAAGGACGTTACGTTCCATCCACAACCTAGCCAGTGTGTTATAGTTTGCTAGTACCATTTCAATATCACCAAGTTGAGACCACTTCTCCCCCTCTTCCCCTTGCGGCGGAACAAGGAAAAAGAGTCTCGTTAACACCTGCTTGTCTACAGGCTCTAGGACTACACCCTTGAGTATTGGAACTTGGAACATCCGCTCATTTATGTCGTTTGATAGAAGGTCACTGTAGTTTTCTCTAACGGCTGCCAGAGTGGTATAGCAAGTATTAATCAAGAGAATTAATTCATTGATAGCCTCTCGATTCAAGTTCTCTCTTATTACTAATTGGTCCTCCTTATGACGTCGGTCTTGCTCTGCTTGCTCTTCAAAGTACCTTCTCCTTTGATCTATCAGTGATTTGTTGTAGCGCCACTCAGCAGCCTTTTCTGCTTTATTGTGTAGATGATAGGTGTACCAAAAAGTTATGCCTGACGCGATTAGGGCCACTATAGCGGCTGTGATAACGGGTGCTCCAAAATCCCACCACCAATCTTTTGATGCTATATCATTTAACTCTTGAGCTATCTCAGAGAGAGAGCTATGCAACAGCACTGCGTCTAGTTGCTCTACGTCCTTTGCCATTCTGATCATCCTTTTAGTAGTTTATTGAGCAGCCATAGAGACAACCCTTTGAATAGAGTCTGTAGATTATTGCACTGATTCAATTACTTAGAAACTCACATTACATTGAGAAGCTTTCATATCGCTCGTGAGTGCATCATACTAGACCTCTACACAGGTCCCCTAGTAACTATCAAAGTCTTCTCATAGATCTTCTAAGGATCTTCTGTTAGGTAAAGGGGGGGAGGTGCTAGGTAATGACCCTTAGTAACGATTGCGTCGTACCATGACTCTACAAAAAAACGTTATTATCGTTTGCTCATTTTTTCAGTACATTCTATTAACAAGCACTGAAAACCGTGAAGGGTCAATTCGAGTCGATGGTATTCAGTGTACGATTCAACACACTCTATTTTTGTGACTTTGGAGAAGGGCTATTGTATCGTCAGGTCGTGCGCACAAGGGGCTCGAAGAACCCCCTATCACCCTTTAAAATCAAGGGATCCACAGGTATCATCAGCGTGTTTATCGTGGCAACGGTGTGACCCTCTGAAGTAACCTAAAAGTCTTCTTCTTGACACTCTTTAGTTCCATCATAGAACTCATCGAGCTCACCACTACCAAGACCAATTCCATAGACAAGAGCAGATGTGTACGAGTCGTTAGCGTTGCTGATTGTATGTCTCCACGGGTCAGTGCTGCCTCCTTTAAATCTTCTTAGTTGATGTTCCAGCATTGTCTGTGGTGGCACTCCTTGTGGTAAGAAGTCAGGGTTTATATCACCACTGCTGCTTTTCTTAGGTGCGTACTTCTTGAGCTCTAATTCCCTTACAAGCCCTGTTAAGTCATATTGACCTCCACACCACTCTCTTACCTTTGCAGCTGTACCAAAAGGCCTCTTATCAGTATAGACCCTAAACCCATGATCTATTGACTCATTGTTATAGGCCATCTTATTGGCTTGAGCGGTAGCTATGATTAGGTTCGCAGTGGTAAAACGACCTTGAAAGCCTTCTCCCTTCGCTGGGTCTCTGTGACTAATGTGGTAATCATAGACTGGCTTTAGTTGACCGTTAACTCTAGTATAACCTGTGGCTTCCTTACGCTCTGTCCAGAGAGCATGAATGCCTTTAATATCACTCTCATCAATGGGCATACTTACTGGCGACTGTCTTTTGGCAGCCTCAGCAAACCAGCGACCAAATTCAGAGAGCCAGAATTGTCCCCCAAAACACTCTTTACACTTGGTACTCAATCGCCCATTCGACCGCTTAGCTGGAATTCGACGCTTACCGCACTCGCTACACTTTCTTGGTGTTACTACTTTTCTCATTGATGGTTACTTAAGGCTTCTCTGAGGCTGCTAGAGCCCGTTGTACAGTGGATAATGACACACCTACGATAATCGCTATCTTACGAAGCGATACACCTTCTGAGCGCAGTGTGTGAATGCGCTGGTGGTTAGATTGATTAGCTGGACGCCCACGGTATTTACCAGCTTGCTTGGCTTTCTCTATGCCTTCCTGACGTCTCTCTTGAATCATTGACAGCTCAAACTGGGCTACAGCTCCCAACATGCTCAGCATCAAGTCAGACATAGCATCAGACCCACCAGCATTGAAGCACAGTGCCTCTCTATGGAACTTTACGTGGATGCCTTCTGAGTTCCACTGGGTTACTAATGTCTTGAGGTCTACGAGGTTTCTAGCGAGCCTATCAATGCTGTGTACATGTATGGTGTCTCCCTCTCTAGCATATTCCTTAAGCCCTTCTAGTGCTGGACGGTTAGTAGTACCACCACTACAGCGGTCAACGAATTGCTTCTTGAAAGAGAGCCCAGAGTCTGACAACTGACGGTCTGTGTTTTGGTCCGCAGTAGAGACCCTAATATAAGCTAAATCAGCCACTTCCTGTACCTGTTTGATTCTAAGAGGTGGCGGAGGGTAAAGTACCCATAAATAAAAATCAAGCCATACGGATACATCGAGGAGCAATTTTGACTATGCCCGTGTGGGTATACCTAATGGGTACGTACAGCGAGACTATGCTTGTAAAGTCAGTTAAGATTGGAAGACTAGCAAAGGACGGATGCATATGAAAACACTTAAATATTTCACTTCCCAAACACTAAGAAACTTTCAGCAATTTCAAGAGCTCTTGGTAAGTGACGAACCATTAGGAATGGAGACCTTTAAAGCGCAAAGTGGGGTCGTCGCAATGACTTTCAATCATAATTTGGAGCTATTAATTGCAGAGAAGGAAGAGCAGTTTAGTAGTTTTCTTGGAGTCCAAATTGACAAAAGTAAAAATGCTCAAAGCCCAAAAAACCAGATACTCAATGCGATATTCAACCAAAACTTCACATTCAACGGTGAGTTGCTTCACGGACATATTTTAAGGCTAATACATAACATAGGTGATTTATCAAAGCATGGTCGACTTGACCGTAAAGATCGACTGGTTTCAGACTTTGCGCAAGTCGAAGAATGCATATTCATCGTGATGCATCCACATGCTAAAGAGCCTTACTATTCATTTCACAAGAGCGTGATGGTGACTGATGACAAAAACAAACCATCTAACCTTGAGGCATTGTTAAATTGTGGTATCGACTTTGTGGCATCAGTGCTCTTTGAACTTGAGATCATCGATACAAGAGTTGATATTCGTTCCATGTGCAGAAGTTTTGCTCTCAAACGCGAGGACGCAGAGAATACATTTACTCATTCTAAACCTCCATGTGTGGTACCTCAATACGGTGATAATCAGGGGCCGCCTATACTACCTATGATATACGATTCGCGGCTGCAAAGAGAGATACGAATATGCCAGCGAGGAGAAGGCTTTAACTTCCAACTTAAATTTCCAGTTGAAGTAAAAGCAACCCCCTATCTAACGAAGCCCAGATAAAATAGATTTCGTTGCTATTTAGCTCCAGCTTTTGTGAGATGTGGAATATTCAGCGTTTCTATCTGCTCGATAACATCCTTCTTAGTCTTCAGGTAGACAGTGCCGTACTTATCACCTACTGAGCCTGACGTATGCCCCGTGATGGCATCATTAACCCTGTCACTCGCTCCTAGCGTGCGTAGCATGGTCTTGAATGTATGCCTGAAGGCATGAGTAGGTTGGTGAATATCAATGCCCTGCTCTCTAACGACCTGTCCCCACCACGTAGCAAACTTAGTGGATTTAGCTCCATACTTGTCAGCTGGCACATCAGGGAATAGCCAATCATTGGAGCCCTTAACGAACTCTAAGAAGCCAAGCTCAATCAAGTGGTCATGTAATGGGATATGACGGAGAGAAGCATTGTTCTTCACTGACTGCCCTTCTCCGCGTCTTACGTTGATGTAGTGGATACCATCATGGTCAGCATCAATATCAGACCGCCTTAACTGAAGAATTTCTCCGCTTCGAGCTCCAGTGTAGCGACAAAGGAGAGGCACCCAGTAACACGCCATACCGTATTTCTTTGGAGCATTGGGGTCAGTGAACAATGGCAAACTAAATAGCTTAGTGACCTCTTCAGACGTATACCCCCTGTCTTCGTCAGCCTCTATGCGTTTAGCAATCTTAGGAGGCTTCACCTTCAAGGCTGGATTTTCATCTATTAACCCCAACTCCACTGCAAAGGTAAACACACTGGAAACGAGGTTGAAGTTTTTCTTAGCGACTGCTCTAGACAAAGTTGGCAAGCGTTCCTTTTTGGCCTTCTCGACTTGCTTAGCAACTGGCAGCGAACGCACATCCTGACTCTTCTTTTTAGGTAGCTGTAGCAGTGTATCTCTGAACACTACGAAGTCAGCAGAAGTCACCTCCGCTAAGTCCTTATCACCATGTAGCGAGATAAATCGCTGAATATTGTTGTAAGTCTCATTTAGGGTCTTTGAGACCTTCTCACCGCCCTCTGAATTGACTTCGCGCGACACTTTGAACTTCTTATAAACCTCAGACAGAGCGTTCTCAGAGGCTCCTGACGTCCTCCTTAGATGCTTTGGTTTGAGAGGTGATTCAACCATTTTCATGGGGCTAGGCTCACTCTCCCAATCGTTCTGAGCTCTGGCAAGGCAAAGGCTTTCAAACTTATACAGATAGTGATAGAACTGGGTAGTCAACTGACGATAGGACTTACTGCGCTTGGGTACGGTAATTCCCTCAATGTCCAACTGGCTTGCTATGTTAGACTCCAACTCATCTCCCAGTATATCGAGTTGCTGTTCATTGGCTCTTTCAATCTCACTCCCTTGAAGACTCAGGGTGTCAGACAGACCAAAGGTTTGATGACCCTTACTAACATTAATGAGCTCATACTCATCACGAGAAACATGAGAGAGCATATTCCCCTGAGACTCCACCTCATCGCGCATACGAGCATACCAACGCTCAGCAATGATAACGCATTCCCTAAGGGACAACTCTACATCAGACTCACCAGACAGTTTACGTCTAGCCAGTGCCAATTGTTCGTAGGCTTCCTTCAGCCACGGTATAGCTCGTAGTTGAGCTTCACTCTTATCTGTGGTCTTCAGTGAGGACTTAAACTCTCGCTTGCCAACGATAGAACGAAGGTCTTGAGGGACTACAATTCTGATGTAGTAATACTTGGAATATGAAGGAATATAAGGAGAAGCCATGATGCCCATTTGTACCACCTTTTTGTACAAGTAGGTGGTTATGCTGTTTCTCTGTAGCCCAGATACAACAAAGCCCCTAGGGTTTTAGGGGCCTGTAGGTATTTGGCGGAGAGAGAGGGATTCGAACCCTCGATACGCTATAAACGTATACACACTTTCCAGGCGTGCGCCTTCAGCCACTCAGCCATCTCTCCAAATTTTGTATCAAGAAGATTTCAACGACGAAAACCCTTGAGCGCGCGTATAGTAGGTAAAGCCGCGCGCTTAATCAAGAACTTGCTGGAAAATATTCAGCAAGTGCTTATAAAACGTGCGCTTATAGCCCGCCTTTCGCTTTTAACTCGGCTGAGAAGTTAAGCATGCGATCAAGTGGAATAAGTGCACCTTTACGCAATTCATCATCAACAAAGATTTCATGCCCATCAGTTTCGCCCGTTAAAGACGCCTTAATCGCTTCTAAGCCGTTCATTGCCATCCAAGGACAGTGAGCACAGCTTTTACACGTAGCGCCGTTACCGCCCGTTGGAGCCTCTATAAACGTCTTCTCTGGAGTAAGTTGTTGCATCTTGTAAAAGATGCCTTTATCGGTAGCAACAATAAAGGTGTCGTTATCCATGGTTTGCGAGGCTTTTATTAGCTGACTGGTTGAGCCAACTGCATCTGCCATCTCTACCACACTTGCGGGTGATTCAGGGTGAACCAGAACTGCTGCGTTTGGATACAGTGCTTTCATGTCTGCTAGTTTCTGTGCAGAGAACTCGTCGTGAACGATACACTCGCCCTGCCACATTAGCATGTCGGCACCGGTTTGCTTGGCAATGTACGAGCCTAAGTGTCGGTCAGGGCCCCAAATGATTTTCTTGCCCTGGCTGTCTAAGTGCTCAACGATTTCAAGCGCGATGCTTGACGTTACTACCCAGTCAGCACGCGCTTTTACTGCCGCTGATGTATTTGCGTAAACCACTACAGTGTGGTCAGGGTGCTGATCACAGAATTCGCTAAACTCTTTTACCGGGCAACCAATATCAAGCGAACACGTTGCTTCAAGTGTTGGCATTAGTACGGTTTTTTCAGGGCTAAGAATTTTTGCCGTTTCACCCATGAAGCGAACGCCAGCAACAATTAAGGTTTGTTCTTGTGCATCTCTTCCGAAGCGCGCCATTTCCAATGAGTCTGCCACGCAGCCACCAGTCTCTTCAGCGAGTGCCTGAATTTCATGGTCGGTGTAATAGTGTGCGACAAGCACAGCGTTACGGGCTTTAAGTAAAGCTTTGATCTCAGCCTTTAATTCAGCTTTACGTGCTTCTGACAATGGCTGTGGTTTTGCTGGGAACGGGTACTCTACCTGATCCACTCGAAATGCTACTGACATTAACCTACATCTCTGTTGCGACAAGGGTGCGGATTATACCCAACTGTCATAAAAATTACACACTACCTAATCAACATAAGGGTAATTAAATAGTCGTAGTTATGCTTACCTGTTCTACTACATGGGGTTAGGTAAACCAGATCAAAGTGCAAATGAGACGAGTAGCGTTTTAAAACGCAATAAGCATTGGTGTTTTGTACTGAGGAGATTATTTAAAAAAGGAATATTTGAGTTTGAGACTTGATGGTGGGTCGTGCTGGATTCGAACCAGCGACCAATTGATTAAAAGTCAACTGCTCTACCAACTGAGCTAACGACCCATCAA
>NZ_JANHZQ010000054.1:7563-26044 GCF_041414725.1 Alteromonas sp. DY56-G5
TGGGTCGTGCTGGATTCGAACCAGCGACCAATTGATTAAAAGTCAACTGCTCTACCAACTGAGCTAACGACCCATCAAGTGACACACAGATAAGTTTCGCAATTCAAATGATGGTGGGTCGTGCTGGATTCGAACCAGCGACCAATTGATTAAAAGTCAACTGCTCTACCAACTGAGCTAACGACCCATCATTTGATGCTAGGAGAGAAAGTGGTGGGTCGTGCTGGATTCGAACCAGCGACCAATTGATTAAAAGTCAACTGCTCTACCAACTGAGCTAACGACCCTTTCTTTCCTGTTGTTGCCTGTGTCTTGGCAACGGCGGCATATAATACTCAGATTTTTATTCGACGCAACCCATAACGTCTTTTTATTTTCATTTTTCTGTCAAATTACGACTAAACGGTCAAAATGAAAACAAATCGCTGAGTATTTATACCAGTACTAATTGAGTTTAGTCAGGTTTCTACGAAATACAGTGAAATTTGGTGCAGAAGTTTTATGCACTCTAAATGGAATTTTTTGAAAAAAACTTTTCTCTAACTCATAAAAAAGCCTCTTTAAAAGAGGCTTTGTTCATTACAAGTTATTTAACCGAGATTCAGCGAGGCGTTTTGCCGATGAATCAGGGTAATCATTTACAACTTGTTGGAACAGCTGACGTGCTGTTGAACTGTCTCCCGTTCGCTCAGCAATGACACCTAGTTTTAATAACGCATCAGGGCGCTTGGAAGAATCGGTAAAGCGATTAGCTACAATATTAAATTGCTCACTTGCTTCGCTCCACTGCTGCTTATTAAACAGCAGTTGCCCTAACCAATAGTGCGCGTTTGGTGCGTAACCACTGTTGGGAAAGCGTGAAATGAACGATTGAAACGCAGGAATGGCTTTATCGTACTCACGAGACTTAAGGATCAAATTCACCGCATTTTCGTAGGCTTCATCTTCACCTGCTTGCGGAGCTTGCGTTGGCGTAGGTGCTGTTGGAGAGCTCACAGAGCCCGAATCAACACCTGCACTAGGCATGGCACTACCTTGTAGCGCGCCGCTTTGCTTAAGTGCTTCCACGCGTTTATCTATTTCAAGGTAAAGCTCACGCTGACGCTCAAGTACTTTTTGAAGTTCATTGGTATTAACTTCAACCGCACCACGCAGCTGGTCGACTTCCATTTGCATATTGTCTAATTGCGTTTGAAGCCTGTGTTGCATTTCGGTTCGGCTCTTAACAATACGCTCTAATACAACAATACGCTGTTCTAATTCACTGCCGCCATTGGCGTCTACCACAGGCGCTTGCGCAAATGCGGTAGAAACAGCAAGGGCGGCACATAAAGTGACGCCCATTTTTAATGTCTTATTCGTTAGAATAGTCATTAGCGGTAAACAACCACTCCGCGACGGTTTTGAGCAAATGCATACTCAGTAGAACCCATCACTGCTGGTTTTTCTTCGCCGTATGAAACTACTGTTACTTGGCTGCTGCTTACGCCAGCATTAAGTAGGTAAGTTTCAACAGACTGTGCACGACGTTCGCCTAGCGCAATGTTGTACTCTGGCGTACCACGGCTGTCAGTGTGACCTTCAATAGTCACTTTAGTGCTTGGGTTTTTCACCAAGAACGCCGCGTGCTTGTCTAGAATACGCTGGAACTCTGGCTTGATGCTTGAGCGGTCAAAGTCAAAGTAAACGGTTTGTTCGTTCTTCAGCGCTTCCATTTCTTGCTGAACCATTTCTTCCTGACGCTTCATACGCTGTGCAGCTTCTGCTTTAACGCGCTGTGCTTCTGCTTCACGTGCTTCCGCTTCTGCAGCCGCTTGTTCTTGTGCAAGGCGGTTACGCTCTGCTGCCAATTCTTCTTCGCTAGGGCCTGAAGAACATGCCATCATTGTCACTACTGGCAATGCGATAATGAAGCTCTTCATCACTTTATTCATTTGCATCCTACTAATCCTTAAATTTTATTGTTTAGTCGTTAAATTGTTAGAACAAAAATGGTGACCAACTTGGCGATTTAACTTGCCCATTGGCTGCTGGTAACCTAGCTTTAAAACGCCCATCTAAAGAAACCAGTGACAACACTTGGGTTCCCTCGTGAAGGGTGCTGTATATAATCATGCTTCCATTCGGCGCTACACTTGGTGATTCATCTAAGTACGTCCGTGTCAGTACTTGAGGTGATCCACCATCCAAAGACTGCTTAGCAATGTGATAGTTCCCATTAGTTTGGTTTACCATAATCATTTGCTTGCCGTCTGGGGAAATCGTACCGCCAAGGTTCTGTTCACCTACAAAGGTAACTCGCCTTACTTTCCCAGAATTTAAATTTACGCTATATATCTGGGGTTTACCACCCCGTTCCGAGCTAAATATTAACCCACTGCCGTCTGGTAGCCACGCGGGCTCCGTATCAATCGCTCTATTTCGTGTTACTCTGCGAAGATTTTTTGTCGCTAAGTCCATCACATAGAGTTCAGGGTTTCCATCTTTCGATAAAACCATTGCAAGTTGCTTGCCATCTGGTGAAAACACCGGGCTACTATTTATTCCAGGGAAATCAGTAATGCGCGTACGCTCGCTGGTGTAGATATTCTGAATGAATATTTGCGGTCTACGATTTTCAAAACTAACGTAGGCAAGCTTCTCGCCATCAGGCGACCACACTGGCGACATAAGCGGCTCTGGCGAAGACAACAAGCGCGTTTCGTTCTCGCCATCGTAGTCTGCAATGACTAATTGGTAAGGCTTTTCAACCGTGTCACGGTCGCGAACAATGACGTAAGCAATTTTCGTTAAAAATGCACCGCGAACACCGGTCAATTTTTCATATACAATGTCGCTAATTCGATGCGCATACTGGCGAAAATCTCGACCGTTAATTACTGCCTGACGGGCAGCAAGTACGTGATCATTACTCGATACCAAATTGCCGTCTTTAAGTACTTTAGCCTGCCCATTGTCAACTTGCCCTTTAAGTACATCAATCAACTCATAGGATACAAGGTAGCGGTCGCCTCCTTGTGGCTCAATACTTCCTACTAAAACCGTGTCTACACCTAAGGTTGCCCATGCGGTGAAAGACACTTGCTCCGCTGTCTCCGGGTACTGTGGCATTTTGTCGACAGATACCGGATTGAACTTACCACTACGCATTAAGTCGGCCATCACCACTTTAGAAATATCGCCAGGCATACTGCCCTGACCTTTCCATTTAAATGGCACAACCCCGATTGGACGTGCACTATCTACGCCCTCGGTTATCACAATTTCTAAGGATGCAAACACGTTGGCACTGAATGCCATCGTAATAAGCGCTATCCATAAACCTAGTTTTTTCATACCACTATAATTCCACTTTTAAAGTAATGTCTTTTAACTGCTCGTAAACGTCTGGCGCATCAGATACCGGTAACTTTTCGGCCCTGCGAACCGCGCTTTCAGCCGCTCTACACAGCGCATCATTGCCGCCGAGTACACGAATACTAGTAACAAACCCTGTCGTTGCTAACCGAATATTCAATCGACAGGTTTTTCCTTGATAGCTGTCGTCTGAATACAAATTGCGCTTTATGGTTTGCTGAATAAGCGCGGTATAACGCTCTACTTCAGTAAGTACCTGTTTTCGCCTACGTTCTTGCTGAGCAGCTTGTTCTTTCGCAAGCTGCTCTTGCATGATCCTTTCCATTTCAGCGCGTTCAGCTGCTTCTTTTTTCTTTCGCTCAGCCTCAGCTTTCGCTTTTGCTTCGCGCTCCTTACGCTCTTGTTCCTTCTGCGCCGCTAAGCGCTCCAAGTCTTTCTGACGTTTCGCTTCAGCCGCTTCTGCTTCACGCTTCTCTTTCGCACGCTTGGCTGCTAGCTGCTGCTGGCGTTTTTTCTCTGCCGCGGCTTCTGCTTTTCTCTGCCTTTCTTGCTCTTCGGCTCTTGCTTGAGCTTCAGCTTGTGCCTGCTCCCTTTTTTGATCCGCAATCGCTTGCGCATCAATAAACGTCGCTTCTATCACAGGCGCATTCGACGGCATACTTGGCAACGGGTCAGGAGAGAAACTGACGCTAATTAGCAACAGCGCAGCAATAAAAAGATGCAAACCAATGGACTTGTACAAGCCTACTTGTTCTGGGCTTATACTGTTGGCTTGCTTGGCACTTTTGCCGTTCTTTTTATCACCACTTACACCGTTACTCGCGTTGTTTGAGTGGCTAGCGGTTGACGTGCTTTTCGACACTTCAGGTTTCGACATATCTATATTACTCAACCGGATCCGTCATTAACCCTACTGAAGGCACACCCGCCTGCTGTAATAACACCATTAGCTGTATCACTTCGTTATACGCTACTTGCCCATCCCCCTTTACTACTACGGGCGTATTGGGCTCTTTGGTCAATTGTGCTTTTACTATAGCGCCAAGCTCATCTGCGCTAATTGGCGATTCCTGGTCTTCGCCTACATTAAGGAAGTAGCGACCTTTAACATCCACTGACGCAATAATTGGCGGTGTATCTTCTTGCTCTATCGGGTTAGCGCTTGCTTTAGGCAAATCTACCTTTACCCCTTGAGAAATAAGCGGCGCCGTTACCATAAAGATAATAAGCAACACCAACATCACGTCGATGTAGGGCACTACGTTTATCTCTGATACCGGCCTGCGGCGTTTTCTTACATACATAACAAGTCCTCCGTTTGGAATGTAAACGCTTAGGCTTGTTGTTGTGCTTGCGCAGCAACGGCTTGGCGATGAAGAATTGCTGAGAACTCTTCCATGAAGTTGCCGTAGCTATTTTCTAGCTTCTCAACCTGATGACTGAAACGGTTGTAGGCAATGACCGCAGGAATAGCGGCAAATAGGCCAATAGCAGTTGCAATAAGCGCCTCTGCAATGCCTGGCGCTACCATTGCAAGGGTAGCTTGCTGCACTTCACCTAATGCGATGAAGGCATTCATGATCCCCCACACAGTTCCAAATAGACCGATGTAAGGACTAATTGAGCCCGCCGTGGCTAAAAAGGGTAGACGACTTTCTAGTTCTTCGACTTGACGAGACATAGAAACGCGCATGGCACGGTATGTACCATCAACTATGCCGTTGGTAGCGGTGTTAGACTTGCGCAGGCGAACAAACTCTTTAAAGCCTGAGCAAAAGATGCTGCCCATGCCTGTTAGGTTAGTTCTGGCGGAAAGCTCTTGATAAAGACGGTTAAGGTCAGCGCCTGACCAGAACTTGTCTTCAAACTGACGCATTTCGTTGCGTGCCGCCGACAACGCTTTACTGCGTTGGAAGATAAACGTCCACGACGCTATCGACACGCTTAGCAACAAAAGCATAACTAGTTGAACAATAAAACTCGCTTGTAAAAACAAGCCAATAAAAGTGAGATCAGATGACACGCGAAATTTCCCCTAACAAAGTACGTGGTAATCTTTTTGGCTTCATAACGGCCAAATCGACGCAGGCAACCTTGATATCTCCCGATACCAATGTAACGCCTTGTTCATTTTTAATAATTTGTTGAAACGTCATACTAGCGCCTTTCAATTCTACAACGCGAGTTTCAATACTCAACAGTTGATTGAACCGTGCAGGCGCATAGTTATGCATTTCAACGTGTTTGACGACGAAAGCGATGGATTGTTCCATCAGCGTGTCTTGTTCAAAACCTAGCTCGCGAAGCCACTCTGTACGGGCTCGCTCCATAAACTTTAGGTAATTCGCATAATAGACGATACCGCCTGCGTCGGTATCTTCGTAATACACTCTTACCTGATGTAAATGCATAACTATTCCTTCACCCAAAAATTTAATAATCCAAAGCGGAGTTAAAACAACTAATTAGTGCGACAAAATGCAGAACAAAAACACTCCACAAGCCCCACCAAAGCTAACATTTAATCAAAAGTAAACCAATATTAAACACCCAGTTAACACATTAGTTTTTCTAATTCAAACCAACAATTTTACTCAATTGTAGTTTTTTCTGCTCTCCCTATAATGCACAGCATCAGTCGTACAGAGCGTGATGGTGCTTAGCACGGTCATGCAAGAGTTATTCTCCTGTTAGACATGAGTTCCCTGGATTTATTTCCTTCAACACTTGTTGTTTTAGCCCGCTCACTGAGCGGGCTTTTTTTTGCCTGTAGTTTGTCACTTGTATCTAGCAAGATAAACGGCATCCACACTAGCCGTACGCTTTACCCTCGCGCTCTACCAAGAGTCGACTTAGTTTCTAATCCAGCGTAACTTTCGCTTACGCTATTTACTAAGCCTAAAAAAGCCCAGCTATCCAGCTAGGCCTCTAGTACAAACCTATATCCTGTTAAACAAAGCGATAGATTATTCTGACGGAGTAAAGCCAAAGTGCAGATAAGCGCGCTGTGACACAATACGACCACGCGGGGTGCGCTGTAAGAAGCCCTGCTGAATAAGAAAGGGTTCAATCACATCTTCTATGGTTTCTTTTTCTTCACCAATGGCTGCTGCCAAGTTATCTAAACCTACTGGACCACCATCGAACTTTTCAATAATAGCAGTAAGCAATTTGCGGTCCATGTAATCAAAGCCTTCTTTGTCTACATCAAGCATGTCTAGGGCTTTAGCAGCGACATCAGCGCCCACAGTGCCGTCAGATTTTATTTCGGCATAGTCTCGAACACGGCGAAGTAAGCGATTTGCGATACGAGGTGTACCTCTAGAGCGACGAGCGACTTCCTGTGCACCTTCCTCATTCATTTCTAAATTAAGATAGCTTGCGCTTCTTGCAACAATGCTAGTGAGGTCTTTTACGTTGTAAAATTCAAGGCGTTGTACAATACCGAAACGGTCCCGTAATGGCGACGTTAATGAGCCTGCTCGGGTTGTAGCGCCTACCAGCGTAAAAGGAGGAAGGTCTAGCTTAATTGAACGGGCGGCAGGCCCCTCGCCTATCATAATATCAAGCTGGTAGTCTTCCATGGCAGGATAAAGAATTTCTTCTACCACTGGACTTAAGCGATGTATTTCGTCTATGAACAATACATCATTGCGCTCAAGGTTGGTAAGCAGTGCAGCCAAGTCGCCAGCTTTCTCAAGCACAGGGCCTGACGTGGTTTTAATGTTCACGCCCATTTCATTTGCGACAATATTCGCAAGCGTGGTTTTACCCAGTCCTGGCGGACCAAAAATAAGTAGATGGTCTAGCGCATCGTCGCGATTACGCGCAGCTTGAATAAAAATTTCCATTTGCTCACATACGTGAGGCTGCCCCGTATAGTCTTCCAGCATTTTAGGGCGAATGGCGCGGTCGATGACCTCGTCTTCGGTGCTTGCTTCAGGCGTAATCAGTCTGTCGGCTTCAATCATGATAGTTCTACTTTAAACGGTGACGTGAAGACAGTCAGACTAAGAACCGCTGTCTTCGTTGAGCGCCATTATATGGCCGCTTTTAATGATTCGCGAATAAGGGCTTCGCTTTCCATGCCCTCTTTATATACGCTGTCGACTAACTTGCTCGCTTGAGCAGGTTTATAGCCTAGTGCAATAAGCGCGCTTTGCGCTTCTTCCCGAGCGTCGTTTACAGCAACAATAGTGTTGGTGGATAACAAGTCGCCACTTGGGGGCGGTACAGCAATACTCTGCGCCTTGCCAAATTTTGCTAGGCGGTCTTTAAGCTCTACCACTAAACGCTCTGCGGTTTTCTTACCTATACCCGGTAAGCTGACGAGAGCAGAAACATCTTCGTTTTGTACGCTTGCTAAGAACTGGCTTGCTGACATACCAGATAAAATAGCAAGGCCTAACTTCGGGCCTACACCATTGGCTTTGATCAATTCTCGGAAAAGCCCTCTTTCCATTTTATCAGCAAAACCAAACAGCAATTGGGCGTCTTCACGAACCACAAAGTGTGTGTACACCACCACTTCTTCACCCACCGCGGGAAGCTGGTAGAAACTGGTCATAGGCATGTGAATTTCGTAGCCAACACCGGCTACATCTACAAGAATTTCTGGAGGCTGTTTCTCAGCCAACGTACCGCGAATTCGTCCAATCATGAATTATCTCTGTAAAAGCGTGAGCTTCGAGCAGTATTAGCGCAAACGACCACGAACGGTTTTTCGGGCTTGCCCTGCCATGTTTATCAGGCTCTGTTCAGTGTGTGCATGACACAAGGCAACGGCTAATGCATCGGCAGCATCGGCCTGTGGCGTGCCGCTTAAATTCAGCAGGTGTTTTACCATGTGCTGAACTTGCGTTTTATCTGCGCCACCTTTTCCAACTACCGACTGCTTAATTTGCCTTGCGCTGTATTCAGCAACAGGAAGTTGCGCTTGGGTGGCTGCCACAATGGCGGCCCCTCTGGCCTGACCAAGCTTCAGCGCTGAATCAGGGTTTTTCGCCATAAATACTTGCTCAATAGCAAACTGGTCGGGTTTATATTGACGAATAATATCGCCAACCCCGGTAAAGATATTAGCAAGACGAGAAGGCAAATCTGCCGTTCCAACGCGAATACATCCGCTTGCTACATACACCAGTTTACCCTGCTTGCGTGCAATTAAACCGTAGCCTGTGATCCGAGAACCTGGATCTATACCCAGTATAACCACTAAGGCACACTCGGTACAAACAAAGATACCGCTTCTTTATTAGAGGGAGACCATAAACGCGCGAGCGCTTCGTCTTTCGACACCCATTCGTACTGTAAGTGCTCGGTTAAGACAAGGGGTAAATCGCTGTTTATTTGAAGGGAAAATACGTGTTCTGTGTTGTGCACAGTACCAGGAGGATAACGATGTAACCAGCGGCTACGAATTTCATATTGGTTTTGCTTATCGTGGTCGTTAACCACGAAACCGTGCGCTTTGGCATCGATGCCAATTTCTTCACACACTTCACGATATGCCGTTTCTAAGGGTAACTCCCCCTCTTCTAACGCGCCGGTTACCGACTGCCAAAAGGTGGGGTCGTCTTGTCGTTGCAAAAGCAGCACTCGATAGTGTTGGTCGTACAACACTACCAGTGCAGATTCAGGCTTCTTATACGCCATAAATTACGATTGCTTTTTCACCGTTGCAATAGCGAGCTCTTCAAGCTGCTGTGGGTTCGCAGGGCTAGGCGCCGATGTTAAAGGACATGCCGCTGTGGTGGTTTTAGGGAATGCCATAACATCACGGATAGACGTCGCGCCAGTCATAAGCATTACCAAACGGTCTAGACCAAACGCAAGACCTGCATGCGGCGGCGCACCAAAGCGCAGCGCGTCAAGCAAGAAGCCAAACTTGTTCTTCGCTTCTTCATCGTCAATGCCAAGAATGTTAAATACCGCGGACTGCATGTCTTCATTATGAATACGTACAGAACCACCGCCTAATTCAACACCGTTCAATACCATATCGTAAGCGTCAGATAAGGCTTCTGCTGGGTTAGCTTTAAGTTCTTCTGGCGTTAAACCACGTGGCGCAGTAAACGGGTGGTGAATAGCGTGAAGCTGACCGTCAAATTCTTCAAACATTGGGAAGTCAACAACCCAAAGTGGTTTCCACTCGCCTTCAAGAAGCTCAAAGTCTTCACCAAGCTTAAGACGAAGTGCGCCCATCGCTTCGGTTACCACAGTGTAGCTGTCAGCACCGAACAATAAAATATCGCCACTTTGTGCGCCAGTGCGCTCTAGCATGGCGTTAGTGATGTCTTCCGTTAGGAATTTAAGAATTGGCGACTGCAGGCCTTCAAGACCAGCACCAGCATCGTTAACTTTAATCCAAGCTAGGCCTTTCGCGCCGTAAATACCTACGAACTTGGTGTATTCGTCAATTTGCTTGCGCGAAAGTGACGCACCGCCAGGTACGCGAATAGCCGCAACGCGACCTTTCGGGTCGTTTGCCGGGCCGCTGAATACTTTAAAGTCAACGTTAGCAAGCAGGTCTGCAACATCTGTTAACTCAAGCGGGTTACGTAGGTCTGGCTTATCGCTACCAAAGCGCGTCATGGCATCGGCGTACGTCATGCGCGGGAAGTCGCCAAGGTCCACGTTTAGCATTTTGTTGAACAGGTCGCGGATCATGCGCTCTGTAATAGACATTACGCCATCGGCATCTAAGAACGTGGTTTCGATATCGATTTGGGTAAATTCTGGCTGACGGTCGGCACGTAAGTCTTCGTCGCGGAAGCACTTAACGATTTGATAGTAACGGTCCATGCCCGACATCATTAGAAGCTGTTTGAAAAGCTGTGGCGACTGCGGAAGTGCAAAGAATTCACCTTTGTGTGTGCGGCTTGGCACTAGGTAGTCACGTGCACCTTCTGGCGTTGCCTTAGTGAGAATAGGCGTTTCAATATCAAGGAAACCTTCTTCTTCTAGGAAGCGACGTACAGCACCGGTTACTTTTGCACGAAATTGTAAGCGCTGGCTCATAACAGGACGGCGAAGATCTAGATAACGATAGCGAAGGCGCTGTTCTTCTGAGTTTTCTTGGTTCCAGTCCAGTGGAAGCACGTCAGACTTGTTGATCACTTCAAGGCCTGTGCCTAGGATCTCAATCTCACCTGTGCGCATGTCTTTGTTAACTTGACCTTCAGGGCGCGCACGCACTTTACCCGTTAGCTTTACACAGAATTCGCTACGCAACGTGTTAGCTACCGATAGCACGTCTGGTAAATCTGGGTCGAACACCACTTGTACGATACCTTCGCGGTCGCGTAAGTCGATGAAAATTACACCGCCTAAATCGCGACGCTTATTAACCCACCCGCAAAGGGTAACTTCTTGTCCAATGTATGATGAATCGATATTCCCACAGTAATCTGTGCGCATGGTCCTTGACCCCTGATGTTTTTTCTTGCTTCGCATGCAGTAAATTGGCGTTCAAAACCGCTTACTTTTAGGCTTAAGACTTTGCCAAAAATCGCGTAAACTTGCTGGCCAATTAGCTGGCCCGCCCACAACATGCATAATGTAATGATTTAAAGGCCGCATAGTATAAACAAATGCTTGATAAAGCCCAATGACAAATATGCACAAATCAGCCATATCACAAGGAAATCTCTATATTGGATTGCCAATGTGGCAACACAGCCATTGGCCAAGCACGTGGTTTGTTAATTATCCCAAGTCTGATAATGGATTGTCGCTGTATGCCAAGGAGTGTAATACGGTTGAAGGGAATACCACATTTTATTCTCTTCCCCACCAAGACGCTGTAGCAAGGTGGTGCAATTCAACACCCGACCACTTCAGGTTTACTTTCAAGTTTCACCAGAACATTACTCATGTACACCAATTACAGCATTGTGATGAAGAGGTTGCCCAACAGCTTGCTTTATTAAGCCCGCTTAAAGAAAAGCTAGGAGTCATGATGCTGCAACTACCCGCATCTTTTGGGCCAGAAAAGCTATCCATTTTAGATACTTTTTTAGCGGCGTTACCTCAAGAATTAAACATAGCGGTTGAGGTGCGCCACCTGGCATTTTTCGCTAAGGGTGATGAGGAAAAGGCGCTTAACCAACTTTTGATCCGCCACGGTGTGAATAGAATCATTATGGACACCCGAGCGCTTTTCACTGGCTCTTTAGACGCAGGGGGAAACAATAGACGAGCGATGCTAGAGGAAGTGCGAGAGAAAAAGCCTCGTGTACCGGTAAACGTTATTGCTACAGGCCAGACTCCCATTGTGCGCTTTGTAGGCAATGATGTTGATGATGACAACCAACGCTGTTTATTGCCTTGGGTGAAAAAAGTGAAGATTTGGCAAAGTGAAGGAAAAGACGTGTACTTTTTTTGTCACCGCCCAGACAACAAAGATGCTCCCTGGTTAGCGCAGCAGTTTATCGATTTGTATAACAACACTACTCCATCACTCGCGCTAAATAACCTGTCTATTAAAACTCAACCAGAGCAGAATTCACTGTTTTGATGACGAGCAACTGACATTGAGCCTATCAATATTTTTTAATAGATAGCGTTTTTCTAATTCAGCGGTAAACTACTGCTCTTATCTATTTTGGTACTACACCATTATTTACCGTGAAATAGCCTCAATGAACCATGAATATGAGAAAGCGCGTATTGCTGCGCTTGAATCGCTAGATATTTTAGATACTTCCCCAAGCGAACAACTTGACGAGCTCACCAAAGCTGTACAAGAAGAATTTAATGCTAAAACCTGCTTGGTAAGCCTTGTTGCAGAAGATCGCCAATGGTTTAAGTCCCGCCAGTGTATGGATGCTACCGAAACACCGCGTAATATCTCGTTTTGCACCTACGCGATAGCCGAAGAAGAATACTTAATTGTTTCCGACGCTAAAGCCGATAAGCTATTCGCTAATAACCCGCTGGTTACTGGCAGCCCTTTCATAAGAGCTTACGCAGGTGCTATCTTGCGCAACAAAGATGGCTATGAATTGGGTACGTTATGCCTACTGTTTGATGAACCACGTGACTTTTTAGATGTTGAGATAGAAAGCTTAAAAAACCACGCCCGCACAGTTGAAACCATTATTTTTTCAGAGCACCTTCCAGCATAACTCCAGCCCTACGCTTTTCGTATCGCAAAACAAAAACGCATCACTAAAAAGTGATGCGTTTAATAACTCTCTAAGCTCGACTATGTCTATCTGAAATCAGCTGCGTCTAGCTCGTGCTTTTTCATAAGCTTGTGCATATCAGTTCTATTTCTACCAGCAAGCTCTGCCGCGCGCGTTACGTTGCCGTCGGTCATTTTTAGAAGCTTGTGCAAGTATTGCTGTTCAAACGCATCGCGCGCTTCTGTAAGCGTTGGCCAGCTTTGCTTAGTGGCTGACAAGGCTTGCTCTACTAAGTGAAGCGGAATAACCGGCGTTTGCGTTAACGCAACACACTGCTCAACCACGTTAACAAGCTGACGTACGTTACCTGGCCAAGATGAGGTTACCAGCTGTTGCATCGCGTCATCAGAAAATTGGCTTACATTCACGCCATGACGCTGTGCGCTTTGCTGCAACAGCGAGCGAGCCAGAAGTGGAATATCTTCACTTCGCGATTTCAGCGACGGAAGTTTTAGGTTCACCACGTTTAGACGGTAATATAAATCTTCGCGGAAGGTGCCTTCTTCCATTTCTTTGTGCAAGTCTTTGTGCGTTGCAGAAATGATACGCACATCGATGTCTACGTGCTTGCTGCTACCTACTGGACGAATTTGGCGCTCTTGTAATGCACGCAGCAGTTTTACCTGCAGCGTCATCGGCATATCGCCAATCTCATCCAAGAACAAGGTACCGCCGTCGGCTTCTCTAAACAGACCAGGGTGAGCAGCTACGGCACCGGTAAACGCACCTTTGGCATGACCAAATAGCTCAGACTCAAGCAAGTTTTCAGGTAATGCTCCACAGTTAATAGCCACAAATGGTTTGTCGCTGCGGTTACTGGCTTTATGAATGGCATTAGCAAGTAACTCTTTACCTGTACCGCTCGCGCCGCTAATAAGCACAGACACTTCACGCTGAGCTATGCGGAACGCCTGGTCTAGTACATTTAGCATTTCTGGAGAACGGGTAATGATGTCCTTTGCCCAATCCCCAGGCTGTGCAGCTTGAGACTGGCTAAGTGCTTTTTGCAGCAGCGCGCGTAATTCGTCGTGATCGACAGGTTTAGGCAAAAACCCAAATACACCACGCTGAGTGGCTGCTACCGCATCAGCAATGGTGCCGTGAGCCGTCATCAGAATTACAGGAATATCTTTTCTAATTCCCATAATTTCTTCAAACAAACTCAGACCATCTAAGCCCGGCATACGCAAGTCACTCAATACTACATCGTAGTTGTCGTTTTGAAGCTTTCTTAACGCTGATTGACCGTCTTCCACTGCGGTCACCTCATAACCTTCGCCTTCCAGACGAATGGTTAATAAGCGCAATAAGCTCTTATCGTCATCTACCAACAATAAGTTAGGGTTACTACTCGCCTTTTCGCTCACTGTTGTGTACTCCTGTTTTTATCCATCAGTGTTGCTTCAATCTGCAACAATTCTTCTAGTTTTTTGCGCAGGTTAACTGCTTCAATTTCAAGTGCTTTTACTTTCTCGCCACGAGAAGTATTTTCTTGCTCCAACACCACCATGGCAGATTCAAGCTGCATAATCTGATTGTTGTGCGACGCAGCAATAACAGTCACCACTTCTTGCGCAGTGGGTGTAAATGTTCCAGCAATATCATTTAACGCAAGCTGCGCGCGCAACCTGTCTTGATAAGGTGTATCTGTTGGTAGTGTTAAAACGTAGGCGTGAAGCGTGTCAGATGCTGTATCACCTAACGCTTTTAATGCTTGCTTACGCTCTAACCAAGGTTGGTTGGCCGCGTCAATCCACGCGTTAAGCCAATAGGTTGCATCGCAATTGTGCTCGAACCCCTGTGGAGGCTCAACAAATAAACAAAGGCCACGTTCTATTTTAGCTACAGGCGTCACCTTTTCTGGCTCACCTGCGTTGTCGTTGTTTCTGGTTAAACTCTGACATCCTGTCAGCACCAGTAAGGCGACAATTAAACCACTTATTCTCATTTTATTTTTCCTGTTGCCCAATGGTCACTCTAAAGCAAACATCGGCATAGTCTACATCTACAACACGCACATCACCATGCATCAGTCGAGCGCAATCGGCAACAATTGATAACCCTAAACCCGTCCCAATGACATTGTCGTTTCTCGGCTCGGTTCCTCGGATAAAAGGTTCAAATAAAGTATGTACTGACTCTGGAGCAATACGCTTACCGCGATTGGCAACATCCAGTACAAGATTATCGTTTTCGTTATAAAGGCTAATATTTATCGGTCTTCCCACTGCGCCATGCGCGACTGCATTGGACACCAAGTTATCAAGTATTCTTCTAAACAGCTCCTCGTCTATACGTACCTCGGACGCAGTTATCTTTACTTCCACTTCTCTATCCTGAATGGCGAGCGCGTAATCTTCTAAACAAGCAGAAACTAACTTACTAACGTCACTTTGTACCATTTTTGGCTGAGCTTGTTGCAACAGCAGGTTGTAGTCGAGCAACTTTTCCACCAGCGTGTTGAGCCTTTGCGTGCTAGCAGTAAGTAGCGAAAGTACTTCGCGTTGACTGTTATTCAACTCGCCCACCACGTTTTCAGACAACAAGCTGCAGCCTTCTTTAATGCTGGCAAGCGGAGTTTTGAGCTCGTGAGCCGCGTGTCGCAGCAAGGCGGTTCTAATATGCTCCAACTGCTGTAGTCGATCATAAAGCCAATGTAAATCTTTCTCTACATCAATCAGTTCTTTTGGCGCTTGTCTTGAAAGGGGTGGAAGCTGACCATCGCTGTGGGCCATGATCCTTATAATCTTTTTTAAGTTGTTAACGGGGTTCACAATAAGTTGACTCCCCATCAGTATTAGCAATAACGAAACGCTTACAAGCATAGCTGTAGACCAAGCTTGTTTTGCTTGCATGGCATTTAAGTCATCTTGCTGGACTTTGACACGTTCAGTAATAGCGGCTTCTACATCGTCGCGAAGCTGGTCGACGCTATCGCCCACTGACGCAAGGTAGGCATTAAGTAAAAGCTGGTCTTCAATCGCTCGATATTCGGCTAATTGATTTAGCTGTTCTGAAAGTCGCGTGCAGGTAGTTGGTACCGAGAGAGCCTGACATAGATTGTCAGCGGCCACGGCAAATTGATCGATGGCGTTATCAGAAAGGGATGCCACCCTATCATTTCTCAACACAGCAAATTGGCGAATGCTGCGCTCTACGTCAACGACCGCGTTATCGAGTCTTTGCATGTCGCTAACAACATCGACAACAAACCGTGTTTCAAGTGTTGTCATTTGACCCACTTTGGCTAAGTCGCTTTGACTTTGCCAAAGTAAGGCTATAAGAGGAATAAGGGCCAGTACAAAACTACCTAGCGTCAACTGCCTTAGTGAACCAAGTTGTACCAAGCGTTCACCAAACGAAACCTTGTTTATCAGAACCTTACCCTCTTAAATATATTATTTTATCTACTCACTTGCTGTGAGCTTTTCATTGCCTGGCGTCAACTTGCTTTTTGCCAATTCGGCTTCGGAAAGTTTGCCATCTTCGTTGTCATCAATCAGCCCAAAGTTACGCAGTAGACCTGTGTGTCGAACCGCTTCTTTAAGTGATATCAGACCATCTTTATCTGTGTCTAATTCCTGCATCAACGAGCGCGCTGGACTTGCGTACGCGTCCGCTACTGAAATGGCTTGTACTGCAGCAACAGCACAAAGTGCTAAGAAAACTTTTTCGAGACGTTTCATCATGAATCCTCCGCTAAACGCTTTTAAAATCCTTCTCAATCCGCTTTGATACCAGCCCTGTGTTATCAGGTTATGCTGCTGTTAAAGCTCATGGATACTACCACTAGTCTTCAATTAACCACTATCATAATTGCATTCAAACTGCTTATGCGATTTTCAGACCAAAAAGAAAAAGCACAATAAAAACATAGGCATATATAAACAAATGTACTATTAAGCACTCAGCATACAAGTTAAATGTTGCAAAAAAGAAACACCACTTTGAAACACTGTATGTCAAAGTGGTTTTATCGATGCCTTGCTATACAGAGAAACTACTATCGCTGTAATGGGAGGGAGAGCAAGTGAGCTCCGATAAGGGGATGGGCTTGCTAAACATAAATCCTTGCACATTGTCACATCCATGCTCTCTAAGATAATTCCACTGTTCAAGGTTTTCTATGCCCTCAGCACATACCGAGAGTGACAGTCTTTTCGCCAAATCAATAATTGCCCCAGTCACAAGACGGCTTCGTTCTGAAGTTTGAATTTCCATTACAAACTGTCGGTCAACTTTTAGCGTGTCGATATTGATTTGCGTCAGGTAACTTAACGAGGAGTAACCCGTTCCAAAATCATCTAGAGCTATGGCGCACCCCATATTTCCGATGCGTCTGAAGAACTTGTTTGAAAGAGTAAAGTTTTCTAGATACGCACTTTCTGTCACTTCAAATTCAATGTTTTCTGGGTTGATGTCATAGAGCTTGAAAGTATTGTAGATGTAGTCAAACAGCTGCGAGCTTCGCAAATCATGTCCAGATAAATTGATTGAGGCTCTAAACGGAGACGTGGCCCATTGTTTTAAATCTGGCATATCAATACAAACGCGCTTAATTACCCAACGGGTAATTGCAGTGATCTTACCGCCCTGCTCAGCAATTGGGATAAACTCGTTCGGCATGACCAAGCCAAATTCAGGATGTTGCCAACGAATAAGCGCTTCTACGCCGATTACGTTCCCTTCGTTGTTAACTTTAACCTGGTAATAAACAACAAACTCATCGTTGCTGATTCCTTGCTCAATACCGTTAGCTAAGTGGAGTTTACGCTTATGCGACTCAACCATATCAGGTGTAAACAGTGTGTAGCTGCCCCGCCCTCGCGCTTTTGAGCGATACATTGCAAGGTCTGCATTGCTCATCAGTTCGCTTAGGTCGTAGCCCGCATCGGAAGCCGTAGCGATTCCAACGCTTAAACCTACCGTTAGTGATAAGCCACGCAGTTCAAAAGGCTCATCAAATGCGGTAATAAGTCGCGTTGCCAAGCTTTGCGCTTGGTCAGTAGTCACATCTCTATCGGGCAGTACTAAGAACTCATCCCCTCCCAGTCGCGCGAATAAATCGCCGTCGCGCAGCAAACACTGAACTCTGTCAGCAACCTCTATGAGAATGAGATCTCCGGTTTCATGTCCTAAAGAATCATTGATGCCCTTAAACCCATCTAAATCAAAAAACAGGAGCAGTAAGTCTTCATCATTTCTTTTGGCTCTGGCTAGCTCAAGTCTTAAGTTATCGAGAACAAACTGTCGATTGGGAAGACCGGTTAAACTATCGAAGTTTGCCAGACGAGACATGGTTTCTTGTTGATCAACCAATGTTTGCTTTTGCTCAAAGTTGATAAGTAACTCAACTTCAATGGTATCCAATAAACTATTAATGTTATTCGATAACTGTCCAATTTCATTAGATGTATTAAGTGAACTGCGCAGCGCATAGTCTTTTGACTCAAATACTTCTTGAGTAAACTGCCTCAGCGACCCAATAGGAGAAATCAAACGGTATAAAATAAAGACACAAGTGCCAGTGCAAAGCAGCCAAACCGCGATAACGATAGGCACTTGCTTAATGAGCTGGCGGGCTGAACTTGCCGCCATGGTGTCTCCAATATCCACATAAAGAACAACATGTCCAAGTGGGTATAGGCTACTGCCTACAATTTGATGGGCAGTGATAACATTGTCGTATTGCGTAACACCAAATGGAATTTCTGCAGGATCAAGTGGAACAGATTGATTGGAAAGCTGGCTTAAGGAATCAGGTTGAATAGTGGAAATGACTTGATAGTCGTTGTCATATAGCGTGGCGGAAATAAGATTATCGTGTTCTTTTATCGGTTGAAAAAGAGAGGAAAATACGAGACTGTAACTAATTTTGTGTAACTGCCTATCTCAATTTACTCTATAGAGAGTTAAGGATAGGCAGATGAACATGA
>NZ_JANHZQ010000055.1:0-25697 GCF_041414725.1 Alteromonas sp. DY56-G5
AACCACCTCCGCAGCCATTTATTGGTGTGGTCTACAGAGGATTATGTCTTTTTAGAGGGGAAAATCCCTAGAACCCCTTAGTGACTTATTATTTTTCAACAGGGAACCACTATGAAAAAATTAATGCTTTGTACTGCTCTGGTAGCACCCATGTTACTGTCTGGTTGTGTCATTTCCGTAGGAGGTGATGACAAAGAACATTACCAGGCCAGCTGGGAGCAGCGTGAGTATAATAATCGTAAACATATCAGCAATCTGGAAGTGAATGCGCACTTTGAAGACGTTACCCGTAAGATGGGTGTAGCCGACTTCAACGAAATGGTAGGCGAGGGCGATCACGTTTACCGGATTCTTTACTATCGCACGCAGCGTACCGAGGACGACGGTATCACCACCAAGGACGAGTGTACTCCCCTGGTCTTCAAAGATAATCGCTTAATTGGTTGGGGTGAAGAAGCGGTCCGTAAAATCTAATCCGCCCACCGTTTACACTTACTGACAAGCCCGATAAACATCCCGTTTATCGGGCTTGTTGCTGTCTGGCCGGCCATCATTAATGATGGCTCGTTGCACTACCTGCCCGATCACTGTACTCAATTATCATCGCTAAACTTATTCAAATGTATAAATATTGTTAACGGTATATTTACATGGTGTTATTTTTTCGGCTAGAGTGGGGAACTGATGCACTTTTTGTGCGTCTATTACGTATCTCTTAAGACCAATCTTGTTGTTTTCAGTTTGCTGTTGTTCAGCGGCAGCGCTGAGCGGTTGAGTGAGAGGGCGGCCCGGGTCGCAAAACAGGCGTTTACGCATCACCACAACACGGGAGACAGGCTATGGTACAAGCGGAAATCCAACAAAACCTGGATAAAATCAGAGCAGCATACTTATCAGCGGAAGATCTGAAAGTGGCTGCATCCATCATTTACAACGCCTACCACGACGATCCAATTTTTTTACAAATATTCCAGAGTGAAAAAGAAGGCTACGAATCGCGGTTACGGTCGGCTATTCGCGAAGAACTCACCGCATTCTGGGAAGCCGAGCAACCCATTATTGGCCTGTTTGATGAGGGGCGATTATTGTCTGTTGCCTGCCTCACGGGGCCAGACAATGCTGCAGGGGCTGGGCGTTATTGGCACTGGCGGTTAAAAATGCTGCTGACCACCGGGTATTACGGCACCCGGCAAATGCTCGAGAAAGAGGAAAAAATTCGTTCTGCCATGCCAGCTGAAAAGTATCATCTGCTGTCGTTCATTGCGGTGCATCCGGACTATCAGTCACACGGTCTTGGTCATCTGCTGATGCGGGCTATCGACAGTGTCTTACTTGAGCATCGTGATTCAGAAGGGGTGGGCGTATTTGTGACAGTACCTAAATATGAAACGTTCTTTTCTGACGGCTTTTATCAAAAAGTCGCGCAGGTGGAAATTGCTAATAAAACCGGGCAGGTTATGTTCCGTCCAAGGCCTTAATCGTTCGCCGGGAATACCGTGCAGGGCGAGCAATCCGCCCTGCTTTTAACGAGAAAATGCCTTGTCAGCCTTGCGGGCCGAATCCCGTCAGGTATAGTGCCTGTATAGATAATTACACGCTGCAGATATGTCAGACTCTTTAGACTTCAATCCGGTACAAGCCATTCAGAATGAAGATGCCTGGGTAAGTGTCATCCAGAAAATGGATGAAGCCTATGCGGATCTGGTGCAGTCACAGGTCGAAGTCGAAGAAAAAAACGTTGAGCTGGAAGAGGCCAAAAGCTTTTCTGACAGTATTCAAAGTGCTATGAACGATGTGCTCGTCGTGTGTGATAACGACGGTATCATTGAAGGCGTAAACCGGGCATTAACCGAGCTGGTGGGGGAGTCTGAATCGGCTCTGATTGGTCGTTCTATTTTAACCTTTATCGCCCCGGAGTTGCACGACAAGGTACAGGGCTTTTACGAACGCCTGCGTGCTCAGTCTGTGCGCGACTACGAGCTGGAATTACAGGGCAAGTCGGGCAGTGTACCGTTATCGGTAAATTGTACGGCGCGCTTAAATCACCGCGGTAAGTCTGTGGGCATGGTGCTGGTAGGACGCCCTCTTGGTGAGCTGCAAAGAGCCTATAAAGAGCTTAATATTGCCCATGCTGAATTACAGCTCGCCCAGCAACGACTTATTCAGTCAGAAAAAATGGCTTCTCTGGGTCGTCTGGTGGCAGGTGTAGCCCACGAGCTGAACAATCCCATCAGCTTTGTGTATGGCAACATGCACGTGTTACGTCGTTACACCGATAAACTCAGCACTTACTTTGATGCGGTAGCCAGCGGTGAAAGCCGTGACGCGCTGCGCGAGATGCGTGAAAACATGCGTCTGGAAAAGGCCATCAAAGATCTCAATTCGCTGGTGGATGGCACCATGGAAGGCGCAGACAGAGTAAAAGAAATCGTCAATGATTTACGTCAGTTCTCGTCTGCGCAGGTGTCGGAGAAAGCGTCTTTCGACCTCAGTCACGCGGTGCATACCGCTTTACACTGGATAATGAAAGAAAGTGATTTTGCGGTTGAGGTGGTAGACAACATTCCCCGACCACTGGAAGCTTATGGCCATGCCGGGCAGATCCATCAGGTCGTGGTCAACCTGATCGAAAACGCGGTAGATGCCATGGCTGCTTCCGAGACGCGCAGATTAACCATCAATGCCAGTGCAGATAATGATGGCGTGTTATTGACCATAAGGGATACCGGATCTGGGATCAGCGCCGACGATGCGCCGCAAATTTTTGAGCCTTTTTATACAACCAAACCAGTTGGAATGGGAACAGGCTTAGGTTTATCAATTAGTTATGGTATCGTTTCGCAACATAATGGCGAATTATCCATCGACAATCATATCGATGGCGGTGCAATCGCTAGCCTGTTTTTACCTAACCGGGAGTCCGCTGATGCTTAATCTGTTATGGCTGCAATCCGGTGGTTGCGGCGGCTGTTCCATGTCGTTACTCAATGCCGAATCCCCCGATGTCCTGACCCTGTTTGAAAATGCGGGCATCAATCTGCTCTGGCATCCATCATTAAGCGAAGCCACCGGTGATGAGTGTATTGCCATGCTCGAGGGGATCCTGGCCGGTGACATTATTCTGGATATTCTTTGTATCGAAGGCTCTATGATGACCGGCCCCATGGGCACCGGTAAGTTTCACATATTGGGCGGTACCGGCAAACCTATGATTGAGTGGGTAAAAGCGCTGGCGGATATTGCCCGCTACACTGTTGCCGTTGGTAGCTGCGCGGCCTACGGATGTATTACGGCAGCTGGTGCCAATGATACTGATGCCACGGGCCTGCAATTTGATGGCGAAATGGCGGGCGGTCTGCTGGGTAAGGATTTTACGTCGCAAAGTGGCGATCAGGTGGTTAATATCGCCGGTTGTCCGGTGCACCCTGACTGGGTTACCGAAACCCTGATGAGCATAGCGCTGGGTGAGCACAATGATGAGCAACTCGATAAGTTTGGTCGTCCGCGTATGTACGCCGATCACCTGGTGCATCATGGTTGCTCCCGCAACGAATTCTATGAATATAAAGCCAGTGCGGTGGATATGGGCGATCGCGGTTGCATGATGGAAAATATGGGGTGTAAAGGCACCCAGGCGCATGCTGACTGTAACAGCCGGCCCTGGAATGGCCAGGGCTCCTGTACCAACGGTGGCTACCCGTGTATTAATTGCACCGCCCCCGAATTTGAAGAACCGGGCCACAGTTTTTGCCAAACGCCCAAAATTGCCGGGATCCCGGTTGGCCTGCCAACCGATATGCCCAAAGCATGGTTTGTTGCCCTGGCGCAATTGTCTAAAGCGGCCACGCCTGAACGGTTAAAAAAGAATGCCATTGCCGAGCAGCTAATTTATCCGCCCACCATTCATAAACGCAAAGGCTGAACCATCAGTATGTGCAGTCAGAGAGTAGCAGTATGAGCCGAATTGTCGCAGGCCCCTTTAATCGCGTGGAAGGGGACCTGGAAATCACCCTGGAAACCGGCGAAGATAAAGTGCAGCGAGCTGAAGTAAACTCGCCGCTGTATCGTGGGTTTGAACGAATTTTACTGGGCCACAAACCCATGGATGCGCTGGTTTATACGCCGCGGATCTGTGGTATTTGCTCGGTTACCCAGTCGGTGGCCAGTGCCCGGGCGTTAGCTGATGCCATGGGACTGAGTATGCCGAAAAACGGCGAGCTGTGTACCAACTTAGTGCTGGCAAGTGAAAACATTACCGATCTGATCACGCATTTTTATCTGTTTTTTATGCCCGATTTTGCCCGCGACACATACGCTGGCGCTAGCTGGTTTGGTGATATTCAGGGGCGGTTTAAAGCCACTGCAGGCTCTGCCTCAACGCAGATGTTGCCAGCTCGGGCCGATTTTCTGCACCTGATGGGGCTGATGGCCGGCAAGTGGCCACACACCCTGAGTTTACAGCCGGGTGGGGTAGCCAAAGCGATTGAGCCCAAAGAGCGCATGCGTTTACTGGCCATCGTTGCCGGGTTTAAGCGTTTTCTCGAAAGTACTTTATTTGGCGATAGTCTGACCACCATTAGTCAGCTTAAAAGCGAAGCCGAATTATGGCAGTGGTATCAGCAAAAGCCCTGGCACAGCTCTGACTTCCGCCGTTTTTTGCATGTGGCTGAAGTACAACAATTACACCAGCTTGGCAGGGCAACGGATCATTTTCTCAGCTTCGGCGCTTATGGTGCTCTTGATGAGCCGATGTGGGCTGCTGGCAGCTACAGAGATGGCCAGACAAGTCCGTTGGATATCGCCCGAATAGTCGAAGATCACTCCCATAGCTGGATGAGTGACACCGACCATCCGCATCCGCCGGCGCAGGGAATTACCCAGCCAACGCTGGATAACGAGGCGGGATACAGTTGGTGTAAGGCGCCCCGCTTAGGTCACGAGGTGGTGGAAGTCGGGCCATTGGCGCGACAGGTAGTTAACGGTCACCCGCTGATGCGAGACATGATAAGCCGCCATGGTGGCAATGTGTTAAGCCGGGTGGTGGCCAGACTGCTTGAAGTGGCCATTGTGGTAGGGCAAATGGAAGAGTGGGTTAAGCAAATTGATCCTACCGCGCCCTTTTGTCATCACGGTGAAATGCCCGCCGAGACCTCCGGCGTTGGCCTGGTTGAAGCAGCTCGGGGCGCCTTAGGTCACTGGCTGGAAGTGAAAAACGGTAAGATCAGTAACTATCAGATCATCGCCCCGACCAGCTGGAATTTTTCGCCCCGGGATCAACACGAACAGCCCGGTGCGCTGGAGCAGGCGGTCGTTGGCGCGCCGGTAATGAACGGTGAGAAAACACCGGTGTCGGTACAACATATTGTCCGCTCTTTCGATCCCTGTATGGCCTGCACGGTGCATTAATGCCACACAGCAAAGGAATGCGCTTACGCGTTAACGGGATTGTTCAGGGCGTGGGTTTTCGCCCGTTTATCTGGCGTCTGGCAACAGAGTTAAAGCTCACCGGGCGGGTTTTCAACGATACCGGTGGCGTTATAGTTGAGCTTAATTGCAGTGCGGCGCAGGCTGGTGAGTTTGCTGAGCTGATGTTGCAGCAGTTACCGCCACTGGCCCGGATTGATGCAATGCATCAAGAGGCGTTGGATTTACCTGTATTTTCATCCTTTGCAATAGACGTATCTCAGTCGGGGATCGTTACTACCGGCTGTGCACCGGATGCCGCTACCTGCCCGGATTGCCTTTCAGAGCTGTTCCAGCCTGGTGATCGCCGTTATCATTATCCGTTTATCAATTGTACCAACTGCGGCCCGCGGCTGAGTATTATCCGGCAAATTCCCTACGACCGTGCCTCCACCACCATGGTGGAATTTACCCTTTGTGCGGCTTGTCAGCAGGAATATGACAACCCGGCCGATCGCCGCTTTCATGCCCAGCCAAATGCCTGCCCTGATTGCGGCCCTCATTGCTGGCTGGAAACACCCGGTGGTGAGCCAGTCGCCAGTGAGACGCCGTTTCAGGCCCTCGGTGAGGCATTACGGGATGGTCAAATCGTAGCGATAAAGGGGATTGGCGGGGTTCACTTAGCGTGTGACGCCACTAATGAACAGGCAGTGAAACGATTACGTGAACGAAAACAGCGCCCCCATAAAGCGCTGGCATTAATGGCCTCGAATATTGAGGCAATCAGGCAGTTTGCCAGAGTTAACGAGCAGGATGAGGCGCTGTTAACGCATCCTGCTGCGCCGGTTGTGCTGTTGTCCCGGCAGGAAAACCCGGAGCAATATAAAATTGCGCCATCGGTTGCCCCTGACAATACGAAAATCGGTGTGATGTTACCCTATTCGCCGGTACATCATCTGCTCCTGGCAGAGGTAGACTTTCCACTGATAATGACCAGTGGCAATCGTTCCGGGGAACCCCAGGCGATCACCAATGATGCGGCTCGCTCTCAGTTAAATAACATTGCCGATGTGTTGCTGTTGCACAATCGGCCAATCCACAACCGCCTGGATGATTCGGTGGTGGTGGCGGGTAAATACGGTACACAAATACTGCGCCGCGCGCGCGGGTATGCGCCTGCCAGCTTACCGTTACCATCAGGTTTCTCTGCCGGGCAGACGCTTATCGCTTTGGGCGGCCAGTTAAAGAATACCCTGTGTCTGATTAAGGATGGCCGGGCGGTGATTAGCCAACATCTTGGCGATCTGCACGATGCCAGTACGTTCGATGAATATTTGCACACCTTGCAGCTTTATCGCGAGCTGTACGAAAACGCTGCTGAACATTACGTCTGTGATATGCATCCGGAGTATCTGTCCACAAAACATGGTGTAAGCTTGGAAGAGCAGGGCAATCACCTTACCCGGGTACAGCATCACCATGCGCACATTGGCGCTTGTCTGGGCGACAATCAGTATCCGCTGGCCGGCGATGCAGTACTCGGAATATGCCTGGATGGCACCGGTTTCGGCACCGATGAGACCCTGTGGGGCGGCGAGTTTTTATATGGTGGTTATGCTGCCATGAAACGGATAGCCTCACTAGCGCCGGTCCCCTTAATTGGTGGCGCTCAGGCGATCAAGTCACCCTGGCGGTCGCTGTATGCTCAGCTCCGACAATGCTTCACTGCCGGGCAACTGGCAGAAATGACCGATATTTGCCCACAGTTTGCAGACCCCATGTGCAACAGCTTCGAAAAAATGCTGACAATGCAGTTAAACTGCCCGCTGAGTAGCTCTGCAGGCCGGCTGTTTGACGCCGTTGCGACGGCGCTTGGCTGCGCCCCGGCACAAATAACCTACGAAGGGCAGGCTGCAATCCGGCTGGAATCGCTGGCTCAGACCTGCCAGGAAGATGTTGAACCTTATCATCTCAGGATTACTGATAATCAAGTAGTGCCTCAGGCGATGTGGCAGCAGATTATAACGGATTTACGCCAGGGACGGAGCAAAGCTGCAATGGCAATGGCTTTCCATAAAGGGCTGGTGATTGCGCTTAGTGAGATGACGCTAAAGTTAAAAGCGGCTTACGACTTTACTACCGTAGTGTTATCCGGTGGTGTGATGCAAAATCTGCTGCTTAGTGAGGCGCTGCAGGATACCTTGCAGTCAAGTGGCTTTAAAGTCCTTACGCATCAGCAATTGCCGGCGAATGACGGCGGGATAGCCTTTGGTCAGGCCCTGGTTGCTCTGGCAAAAAATCAATAAAATCAGCTTTATCCGGCATAGCTTCTGCTCTGCCATCCCCTCATTAATTACTGTCTGGAAACACCGTTAACACAGTGTAAAAAGACTTTCCGCTTTCCTCTTCTAGTGGTAAGTAGACTTCAGGTAACTCTCTCTCGATTTATTCTAACTTTATGAAAATAAATGGTTTTTGTAGTTGGTCTGTTGTTTGCATTCTGATTTGTGCGTACTAACAAAACACCACGCTGTGTTATTAGAAAAATAATAGCTGAACGCAACTTACATCAGAACAAAAACCAAGACCGATTGGCCGTGCAAATTTGAGGTAAGTGTAACTTCAGCGGTATCACTGCCGGAGGACCGAATGTCCCAATTAGAGACCTTTTACGAAGTCATGCGGCGACAGGGGATTACCCGTCGCAGTTTTCTGAAGTATTGTAGCCTGACTGCTGCTGCATTAGGCCTGGGCCCTGCGTTTGCACCGCGTATTGCCAATGCCATGGAGACCAAGGAGCGTACCCCCGTGCTGTGGCTGCACGGACTGGAATGTACCTGTTGTTCTGAATCCTTTATTCGCTCTGCACACCCCTTGGTGAAAGACGTTGTACTGTCGATGATCTCACTGGATTACGACGATACGTTAATGGCGTCAGCAGGCCATCAGGCCGAAGCGATTCTTGAAGAGACCATGCAGAAGTATAAGGGTAAGTACATCCTGGCTGTAGAAGGTAATCCGCCGCTGAATGAAGACGGCATGTTCTGTATCGTTGGTGGTAAGCCATTCCTTGACCAGCTTAAGCATGCCGCCAAAGACGCGGCGGCCATTATTGCCTGGGGTTCATGCGCCTCATGGGGCTGCGTTCAGGCCGCTCGTCCAAACCCCACTCAGGCGGTGCCTATTCATAAAGTGATAAAAGATAAGCCCATCATTAAAGTGCCGGGTTGTCCGCCCATTGCAGAGGTAATGACCGGCGTAATTACCTATATGCTGACTTTCGGCAAGGTACCGGAACTGGACCGTCAGGGACGTCCGAAGATGTTTTACAGCCAGCGTATCCACGACAAATGTTATCGCCGGCCGCACTTTGACGCCGGTCAGTTTGTTGAACAGTGGGATGACGAGGGCGCGCGAAAAGGCTACTGCCTTTACAAAGTGGGTTGTAAAGGGCCAACAACTTATAACGCCTGTTCAACCGTACGCTGGAACGAAGGCACGTCCTTCCCAATTCAGGCCGGCCACGGTTGTATCGGCTGTTCCGAAGATGGCTTCTGGGACAAAGGTTCCTTCTATGACCGTCTGACTGACATTAACCAGTTCGGTATCGAATCGAACGCTGATGAAGTAGGCACTGCCGTTGCTGGTGGTGTAGGTGCAGCGATTGCTGCCCATGCTGCCGTTAGTGCGGTGAAACGCGCGCAGCATAAGGGAGAACAAGAATAATGAACACGCCGTTAAATTCTAAATTACTCGACAGTTCTGGCCGCCGTATTGTGGTGGACCCGGTGACACGTATTGAAGGTCACATGCGCTGCGAGGTTAACGTTGACGACAACAACATTATCCGCAATGCGGTATCCACCGGCACCATGTGGCGAGGTCTGGAAGTCATTTTAAAAGGCCGTGACCCGCGTGATGCCTGGGCATTCGTTGAACGTATTTGTGGAGTGTGTACCGGTTGTCACGCACTCACCAGTGTGCGTGCGGTAGAAGATGCGCTGGGCATTGATATTCCGTTAAATGCGCACCTTATTCGGCATCTGATGGATAAGACCCTGAATATCCACGATCATGTGGTGCACTTTTATCACCTACATGCGCTGGACTGGGTGAACCCGGTTAATGCGCTGAAAGCCGATCCGAAAGCTACCTCTGCCCTACAGCAGAAAATATCGTCGTCACATCCACTGTCCAGTCCGGGTTATTTCCGCGACGTGCAAACCCGCATTAAGAAGTTTATCGAAAGCGGCCAGTTAGGGTTATTTGCTAATGGTTACTGGAGTAACCCGGCTTATAAACTGCCGCCTGAAGCGGATTTGATGGCGGTGGCGCACTACCTTGAAGCGCTGGATATGCAAAAAGAGATCGTTAAGATCCACACTATCTTCGGCGGTAAGAACCCACACCCTAACTTTATGGTTGGCGGTGTGCCATGTGCGATTAATCTCGACGGTACCGGCTCATCCGGCGCGCCAGTCAATATGACCAGCCTGAACTTTGTGCTGGAGCGTATTCGCGAGGCCGAAGCCTTCATTAAGAACGTTTATATTCCGGACGTGATTGCTATTGCAACGCTTTATAAAGACTGGCTGTACGGCGGCGGTCTGGCTGCTTCTAACGTGCTGAGTTATGGTACGCACACAGTGGTACCGGGCGATAAATCCACCGACCTCATTCCGGCTGGCGCGATTATCAATGGCAACTGGGATGAGATACACCCGGTGGATGTGCGTAATCCGGATGAAATTCAGGAGTTCGTGGACCACAGCTGGTATCAGTATGCTAACGGCGCTAAAGGCCTGCACCCCTGGGACGGTGAAACAGAAGCGAAATTTGAACTGGGGCCAAACTTTAAAGGCACCAAAACAAATATTAAAGAGCTTGATGAAAGCGCTAAGTACAGCTGGATTAAATCACCGCGCTGGAAAGGTCATGCCATGGAAGTGGGCCCGCTGTCTCGCTACATCGTGGCTTATGCTTCTGGCAAAGAGTACGTTCAGGAACAAGTTGACCGCTCACTGTCGGCGTTTAACCAGGCCACTGGTATGGACCTCGGTTTAAAACAGTTCCTGCCTTCAACGCTGGGCCGAACCCTGGCGCGAGCACTGGATTCTGAGCTGTGTGTCGACTCTATGCTGGATGACTGGCATCAGTTGGTCAATAACATTAAAAACGGTGATACCTCTACCGCCAATGTGGAAAAATGGGATCCAAAAACCTGGCCGAAAGAAGCCAAGGGTGTGGGCACCAACGAGGCGCCGCGCGGTGCACTGGGTCACTGGATTAAGATTAAAGACGGTAAAATTGAAAACTATCAGGCAGTGGTACCGACTACCTGGAATGGTTCTCCACGTGATTCAGAAGGCAATATCGGTGCGTTTGAAGCGTCATTGCTTAATACGCCCATGGAGCGCCCTGATGAGCCGGTTGAAATCCTGCGAACTTTACACAGCTTTGACCCGTGTCTGGCCTGTTCCACACACGTAATGAGTGAAGACGGTCAGGAACTGACTAAAGTGAAAATTCGTTAAGAGAGCACTCTGTTGCTCTCTCTGGAGACTCAATTATGTCTACGTCAGTGAAAAGCAAAGCTGTTGAGAGAAGTCAGCTTACGGATAACCATCACAGTGGTGATGAGAAGGTTATCACCCGCCGTCAAACCGCGGTCTATGTTTATGAGGCGCCAGTGCGCTTATGGCACTGGATAACCGTGTTTTCCATCATCACGCTGTGCGTGACGGGGTATTTTATCGGTCAGCCTTTACCCACTTTACCGGGGGAAGCCAGCGATAATTTCCTGATGGGTTACATTCGCTTTGCCCACTTTGCCGCGGCTTACGTGGTAACCGTGGGCTTTATCGGCCGGTTGTACTGGGCACTGGTAGGGAACCATCATTCCCGTGAACTGTTCTTCCCCAAGTTTTTTGTGAAAGCCTGGTGGAAAGAGGTATGGCACGAGGTACGCTGGTACCTGTTTATGGAAAAGACGCCCAAGAAGTACATCGGTCACAACCCGCTGGCACAACTGGGCATGTTCTTTTTCTTCATCCTCGGCATGATCTTTATGATCTTCACAGGCTTTGCGCTTTACAGTGAAGGTGCCGGGCAGGGAAGCTGGCAGGATACGTTGTTTGGCTGGGTGATCCCGCTGTTTGGCCAGAGTCAGGATGTGCATACCTGGCATCGCCTGGGCATGTGGTATCTGATCACTTTTATTATGATCCATGTCTATGTGGCAATTCGTGAAGACATCATGTCACGTCAAAGTCTGATCTCCACCATGATCAGCGGCTGGCGGATGTTTAAGGACGATAAGCCGGATTGAGGCTCCTCAGAGGGATGCAGGCAATTGTTGACCCCGCCTGCGTCCCTTTTTCTTTAACCCATTTTAATGACTATTCTGAGCAACCGGATGACAGCCTTCAATCTCAATGTTCGCAGCCACTGCCTGAGTAGTCGCAAGCCTGAACATCCCGGTATATTTCTTGAGCGTTGTTATCTTAAACCGCTGCATATCAGCCAGTCTGAGCTGGCGCGACTGTTAGGCATATCCCGCCGACGTGTACACGAAATTATCAAAGGCCAACGTGCGATCTCTGCCGATACCGCTATCAGACTGGCCCGACACTTTCAGACTACGCCGATGTTTTGGTTGGAAAAACAACAGCTTTGGGAGCTGTACGATGCCAGCCGCCGATTTGTTAAAGAGGGTGGTTAGTAACTTTCCAATTGGTGAATAGTGTTGTTATATCTATATCCTTTATATTATTGTGGTTACTTGTAACGCCCCCCGTGACACCCCGCCATACGGTGATTCCTGATTTTTTACTAAGTTGGCATGCAACTTGATGTATGTAAATAAAATGTAATTAGCGCAAGCGCCAGAGAGTTTGAGTTTTACACCGTGCAAAGTCGATTGAATGAAAAGCAAATACTTATTTTGGGCATTGGCAATGTGTTATGGGCCGATGAGGGGTTTGGTGTTCGCTGTGTTGAGGCGCTCAACCAGAATTACGAGTTTGGCGAAAACGTAAAGATCATGGATGGCGGTACCCAGGGCATTTATCTGGTACAGCATGTTCAGGAAGCCGATGTGCTGGTGGTGTTCGACGCTATTGATTACGGCCTTGCACCAGGCACCTTAAAAACCATCTATAACGACGAAGTGCCTAAATTTATGGGCGCTAAACAGATGAGTCTGCATCAGACCGGTTTTCAGGAAGTGTTAGCCATGGCCGAGTTTACCGGTCATTACCCGGCAGATTTGTTGCTGGTGGGGTGTCAGCCGGTTGAGCTGGAAGATTTTGGCGGCAGTTTGCGCGAAGAAGTAAAGGCGCAGGTGCAACCCGCTATCGACATTGCGCTGGCCTACCTGACGCAGTTTGGTATTTCTGCGCAACGAAGCGCGGGGACGTCGCAGGCACTGGCGCCGGGTCAGTTAAACCTGAGTGAGTATGAGCAGGGCCGCCCGGATGAGCAGGCAGCCTGCCGTACCGGTGATAGCCGTGTCATAGGCAGTGCTGTAGGGGAAAGTACCAAGTAATGTGTATTGGCGTGCCGTTTCAGGTAATTCACACCGACAGCCACAAGGCTTACTGTCAGCGTGGCGCAGAGCAGCGCTGGATTGATATATCGCTGGTGGGCGATGTAGTACCAGGTGATTGGTTGTTAGTCTTTTTAGACGCTGCCCGGGAAGTGCTCACTGAAGCGCGGGCACAACAGGTGGAAGAGGCCGTCAGCGCTATAGAACGGGTGATGTGCGGGCAAAGTGTTGATCTCGACGATTGCTTTAAAGATCTGGTCGAGCGCGAGCCTGAGCTACCAGACCATTTAAAACCGCTTTTAAAATAACACAAGATAAGAGAACACTATGAACTCACCGCTGATCAATCGTCTTATCGACGAGTTAGGTTACCCTTTACTCGATGACGATAATTTTGAAGGTTTCATAGAGCAGACACCAATTAGTGTACTGTTTTTAACCGAAGATCCTAAACGCTTTCCGGAAAGCCTGGATGTAGCTGTGATCCTGCCAGAGCTGATCAAACAGTTTCCTCAGCTTACCCCGGCGGTGGTATCTGAAGATATTCAAACCGCCTGTCGCGGCCGTTATAACTTTATGGCGTGGCCGGCACTGGTGTTTCTTAAGCATGGCCAGTATCTCGACGCCATTACCAAAGTGCAAAACTGGGATGACTACGTACACGAAATCAATCGAATTCTGACGCTGGAGCCCCGCCCTGATCCGGGTATCGGTATTCCGGTAGTGTTTAATCCGGTGAGTAAAAGTTGCGGACAATAGGGGAACAACATGCGTGATAACAGTATAAACATCGTCAATGTCCCAATCGGGCCGGGCAGCCAGTCAGAAGGCGACATGGTGCTTGATTACATGAAGATGCCATCGGAAATGAACACCTATGATATGCCATCGTTTCCGGAAGAAAGTGAGCTGGAACGTTGCCCTCAGGCCATGAGTATCCTCGCCGATATCCAGCTTATGCTTGGCCAGATCAACGAAAACGGTCAGAGCAGCATTATGACGCTTACTGAGCTACCAGAGGCAGACTTAAACCTGCTTAATCAAATCCTCGGTGAAGGCGAGGTGAGCGTTCTGATCGATGGCGATAAGCCGGTCAGAATTCAGGAAACGGTAATGGCCGGTATCTGGCGTTTACGTACCTTTGACGAGCAGGGTAACGTGACTGCAGAAGCTATTGAGGTGGCAGAGATCCCCGAATGTGTGAAAGACCAGGCATTTGCCACTAAGGTGGATTTACCCGCCCGAATCGCCAGCCTGCCAGAAGGACTACTGAATGCGCCTTCAGTATTGATAGAAATTGCGGATACCTCAGTTGACTACCAGCGCGACCCAGGGATGGCTTCGCATGTAATAAACCTGTCGTTGTTACCTTTTTCGCCTGAAGACCACTACAGTCTGACCGAAACTACCGGTACCGGCAGTGTCACCATTTTGTCCCGCGGATACGGCAACTGCCGGATCACGTCGACTCAGGTGGATGGCCTGTGGCGAGTGCAGTATTACAACAGTACCGACCAACTAATCCTGGACACTCTGGAAATTGTGGCAATACCCGCAGTGGCTTGCGCCGCCCCCGAGGATCTGGCCGATTCAGCGGTCCGTCTGTCTGAAATTCGCGATGCACTGGTATAGGAAGGCAGAATGAGTTTTCAGGGTTTTGAAGGCAGTTATTTAGGCGACGCCAGCCGGATAGATAAGCAGGCCAGACTGGAATGCAAGATATGCTGGTATGTTTACGACCCGGCGGAAGGTGATGAGGTCTGGCAAATTCCACCAGGCACGGCGTTTGTCGACCTGCCTGACCATTGGCGGTGTCCGGAATGTGATGGTGACCGCGATCAGTTTATGGTGATAGAGGACTAACAGTGTCAAACGGTACAGCAGTTGTCGCTTTCTATGAATCGGTAGCCCGCAAAATGGCAGGCCTGCCGGTATACAATAATAAGCTCGCAGTGGATGCGACCGAATTTTTGTCATGGGAAGACAATTGGCTGGGCATTATCGTTACGCCCTGGTGTATGAATATTGTGTTGCTCCCGGGCGAGGCGTCTCATCATAACGTTCAGCAGGTTGGTGCTAAATTTCGTCAGAAATTGCCCTCCGGCCAATACGAGTTTATCCGTGCTTATGCCGGAGAATGTGGCGATTTTGCCACCTGCTCGGTGTTTTCACCGATGTTTGAGTTTTCATCACAGAGCATAGCGATGGAAACCGCGCAGGAAGTGTTGGCAGCGTTGTTTGATGCCGAAAACGTTGCGCCTTCAGAACGACATCAAAGCTATACGGTTCATAGCGAAATGCGCCAGGCCGCTGAGCTTGATGCACAAGACTGTGATGCAGGGAGTGCACAGCAAGTGGCCGATGATGAGACGCCACAGGTGAGTCGCCGGGCATTCTTAACCGGCAACTTCGCCCGGCGGGAGGACAGCAGACCATGAATATTGCTGCAGAACTGGCTGCCGGAAGTAAAGCGCATAACACAGCGACTAATCCGCTTACCGGCGGCATACAAGTAACCATTTGTTATAACCGTGACCATATCAAAGCCGTTGAGATAAACAATACCCGCCCGTTTGCCGTTACCCGCCTGTTCAGGGAAAAACCGGTTGATCGGGTATTGGCGATGATGCCATCGCTCTTTTATATTTGCGGGATGGGGCAGTTAATCGCCGCGCTCAGAGCCGTAGAGAGCGCCGCTGGCATTAGCGAAACGTTAGTCATCAAACAAGCCCGGGATACGCTATTATTTGCAGAGTCTTTACGGGAGCAAGTGTTTAGCTGGGTGACCAACTGGGCGCCGCAACATAAATCCAGAATGAGTAATGTGGTGGACTGGTTTAATCAGTGCCGTAAGCAACTTGACTGGAGTTTAACCCTGTCTTCGGCAACATCCGGTGAGGCGGGTTGTCAGCCGGCGCTAGAGCAATTGGCCCGGCAACTGGAAGAGGTTATTAAGCCATTATTACCGGCCAACCAGGCAGGATCCTCGTTAGCAACGATGGGATTATCAACCCAGGTATGTCAGTTGTTGAAAGCCTGCGGTAAATACCCGTTAGGACTGGCCGCAAAAACGTTAAACTTAACTGAGTCGCAACAGCTGACGGTAGTGTTGACATCGTTAAAGGCTGCGGAAGCGGAACAATTTTGTCATCAGCCAACCGTTAACGGAGCACCGGCCGAGACTGGCCGTTGGGCTCGACAAAATATTGAAGCCAGGGGATTTTTAATTGAAAGTCGCCTGCGCTCGCTTTACCGTGAAATAACCACAGCGCCAATGAGGCTCAGATCAATAGTCCGCCAGCATCAGTTTAGTCAGGCTGAGGGTACAGGCGTGCGCGGCTGCTCTGTAGTCGAAACGGCCAGAGGTTCACTGCTACATAAAGTTGAACTGGATAACCGTAATCACGTAGCTAAATACCAGATTATTGCCCCCACTGAGTGGAATTTTCATCCCCAGGGGAGTCTCAAAACCATGCTGGAAGGGCTATATTTACCCTGGGATCAGGTAACCCCGGTGGCGGAAACCCTGATAAAACTTCTCGACCCTTGTGTGTCGTGGCAGTTGGAGTTAGTCCATGCATGAGATGTCTATTGCAGAAGGGATCCTGCAGGTATTAGAAGAACAGGCCGTGAGCCAGTCGTTTGAAAAAGTCAAAGCGGTGTGGGTCGAGATTGGCCCGCTCGCCACTATCGAAGCCGACGCACTAACGTTTTGTTTCGATGCAGTAATAAGAGGAAGTCTGGCCGAAGGCGCCAGCCTGCACATTATAAAAATGCCGGGAAAAGCCTTCTGTTTGCAGTGTCTGGATACCGTCCCGGTCACGCAACGCTATGACAGTTGCCCTGTTTGTGGCAGTTATCACTTACAGATAACGCAGGGTGAAGAAATGAGAATAAAAGAACTAGAGGTGGCATAAACATGTGTACGGTTTGCGGTTGTTCAGAAGGTGAAGTTAAAATAGAAGGGCATGAGGGACACGCCCACGGGCATAGCCATGATCACACTCATATTCATGGGCATAGTCATGATCATTCACATGCCCACGGGCATCATCATCACGACCATGATCATCATCACCATCATGGCGACCATCATGGTGGACATAGTCACGACCATTCACACGCTCACAGTCATGAAGACCAGCATGACCACAGCGGCATTGAAAGTGATGGCGATAACATTCACTTCGGCAAAGGCCCTGCTCATGCCCATGTGGCAGGCCTTAGTCAAAGCCGAATGGTGCAAATTGAGCAGGATATTCTGGGTAAAAATAACCAGTACGCCGCGCAAAACCGGGTACGCTTTGAACAACAGTCGTTGTTTGTGCTCAATCTGGTTTCCAGCCCGGGATCAGGTAAAACCACCTTACTGACTGAAACCATTAACCGCATTAAAGACCGTTACACCGTAGGCGTAATTGAAGGCGATCAGCAAACGGCCAATGACGCAGACCGCATCCGCGAAACCGGCGTTCAGGCTATTCAGATCAATACCGGCAAAGGTTGCCACCTCGATGCGCACATGGTCGGTCATGCCATGGAGAACTTTTCCGGGATGACCGGCGGCGTGCTGTTTATCGAGAATGTCGGTAACCTGGTTTGCCCGGCCTCGTTTGATTTGGGCGAGGCGGCAAAAGTGTCGATTCTTTCGGTCACCGAAGGCGAAGACAAACCGCTGAAGTATCCGGATATGTTCCATGCTTCAGAATTGATGATCCTGAATAAAACTGACCTGCTGCCGTATCTGGATTTTGATGTCGAGAAATGCATTGAGTACGCCAAACGGGTCAATCCGGAAATCCGTATTATTCAGCTGTCAGCCAAAAGCGGCGAGGGCATGCAGGAGTGGCTTGATTGGATCAACACCAAACGGGCAGCCATCATTGAATCGCGTATTTATCTTTTGCAACAACAGGTAGAGCAGTTTAAGGCAATCTTATAATGACCACATCTCAACGTCCTATTCTGTTATGCGTTGATGATGAAGTCCGTTCGCTTGAAACTCTTGAGCGAACTCTGGATGAAGAGTTTGACGTATTAACTGCCAATAGCGCCGACCTGGCGCTGGAATTACTGAGAAGCCATGACGTGCAGGTGATCCTGTGCGATCAGCGCATGCCGGATCGTACCGGTGTGGAATTGCTAACCGAAGTGCGGGATCGCTGGCCTCAGGTCGCCCGGCTTATTTTGTCTGGCTATACCGACTCAGAAGACATTATCAAAGGCCTCAACGAAGCAGGTATTTTGCAGTACATCACCAAACCCTGGCACCCGGAAAGTCTGCTAATGATTATCCGCAGTGCGTGCCGGATGTGCGCCTTACAAAGTGAGAATGCACTGCTGAATATGGAGATGCGTCTTACCGAAGAGCAGGCCGAGCAGCAGGTTAGTGAGAAAAAAGCCCATCTGCGTAATAGCTTTCAGCTTGAAGAGATAAAACGCCATGCGCAAAGCCCGCTGAATAAAATCTGTGACCAGGTCAGCAAAATTGCGCCTTATGATGTCTCGGTGCTGATCACCGGCCCATCTGGTGCGGGTAAGGAACTCTTTGCCAGGGCGCTGCATTACAACAGCTTGCGTTCAGACCGGCCGTTTGTGGTAGAAAACTGCGGTGCCATGCCCGATGAACTGTTGGCATCTGAATTGTTTGGCCACAAAAAAGGATCGTTTACCGGCGCGATTACCGACCATGTGGGTCTGTTTGAACAGGCTGATGGCGGCACTATTTTTCTGGATGAGATTGGTGAGATCAGCCCGGCATTTCAGGTTAAATTGTTGCGGGTTCTGCAAGAGCGTGAAATTCGCCGCCTCGGCGAGCAACAGCGCCGCAAGGTCAATGTGCGGGTAGTGGCTTCAACCAACCGAGACCTCGAAGAAGAAGTGCGCGCCGGCCGGTTTAGGCAGGATCTGTATTTTCGTTTAGCCGAAGTCACCCTGGAGCTGCCGGCATTGTCTCGCCGTACGATAGATATTCCGGTACTGGCAAACAGCTTTTTACAAACCGCCATGCATCAATTCGACAAGCCGGTAAAAGGTTTTAGTGAAGAAGCCATCGCCTGTATGAAACGGTACAGCTGGCCGGGTAACGTGCGTGAATTACAAAATGAGGTACGCCGCATGCTGGTAATGTGTGAAGGCGAATGGCTAACTGCAGACCTGCTCAATCCGCGGGTCTTAAGAGCGGCGCCTGGCGGAGAGGATGAAGACATTGATATGTTTGCTGGCCTTGAAGGCACGCTAAAAGAAAAGGTTGAGCTGCTGGAAAAACGCATTCTGCGCGAGACGTTGATCCGCCATCGCTGGAATAAAAGCAGCGCGTCACTGGAACTGGGTTTATCGCGGGTAGGATTGCGTTCCAAGCTGGAACGCTACGAGCTTGAGAAATCCGGCGACTCAGAAACCAGTAAACAGCATTAAGGGGAATATCAGTATGTGTTTAGGGATCCCCGGCCAGATTGTCGCGATCAGCGATGAGGCCATGCAAACCGGCATTGTTCAGGTTTCCGGTGTAAAACGCGAAGCTAACTTAAGTTGTGTGGTGCCTGCTGATGGTAACCTGCAAACTTTAGTGGGTAGCTGGGCGCTGGTGCATGTGGGCTTTGCCATGAGCATTATCGATGAGGAAGAAGCCCGGCGAACGCTGGAGATTCTTGCTGAGATTGGTGAGTTACAGGAAGAACTCGACGCCATGCAGCAGGGTGCGCAGGGATAACGGTGATGAGCGAGCCTACCGATAACCAGTCAGTTCTGTCGGCATTGTACCCCTTTACCGGCCAGGCTCCGGCTGTTAACCCTAATGATAACGACGAGTTAGATAGTGCCCTGGTTGCCTCTGTTCAGGCTAAAGCGCGTGACAGTATCGCCGTGAAGCAGGCTTTTTTTGAGCGCCACAGCAAGACCTTGCTGGCTGCTGCAAAACGCATTGCGGACAGTTATGCACAACAGGGAAAATTGTTAACCGCAGGCAATGGCGGTTCTTCCTGTGATGCCGCGCATCTGGCTGTAGAGTTTATGCACCCGGTTACTACCGGTCGCAAAGCGCTGCCAGCTATCAACTTATCTCAGGATACCGCGATGATGACGGCAGTGAGTAATGATGTGGGTACCGAACATGTCATCACCCGGCAGTTATCCGCGCTGGCCAGCCCCGGTGATACGCTGGTGGTGTTCTCCACCAGTGGCAACTCAGCCAACTTAATCGAAGCCTGCAAAAAAGCCCGGGCCATGGATCTGAGCGTGATTGCCTTTACCGGCCGAACCGGTGGAGAGCTGCAACGACAACAACTCACCGATGATTGTATTACCGTACCCAGCGACAGTATTCACCGCATTCAGGAATGTCACCTGGCCTGCTATCACATTTTATGGGATCTGGTGCACAGCCTGCTGGCTGACAACCGGTTGTCTCAGGAGAAGAAATAATGAAGTTTGTCGATGAGTTTCGCGATCCTCAAATGGCCCGGCGAGTGCTTGAACGCATCCATGCCGTGGTAGAGGAAATCCCCACCACCGCCCAACGCCCGTTACAAATAATGGAAGTATGCGGAGGCCATACGCACTCTATTTTTCGCTACGGACTGGAAGAATTGTTACCCGATAAGATTGAAATGGTACATGGGCCTGGCTGCCCGGTTTGTGTGCTGCCGATGGGAAGAGTAGACGACTGCGTTGCCATTGCTGAACAACCTGATGTGATATTTACCACTTTTGGTGATGCCATGCGTGTGCCAGGCTCGAAAAAAAGCCTGCAACAGGCCAATTCTGATGGCTGTGATGTACGTATGGTTTATTCCCCCATGGATGCACTGGATATTGCCCGTAAAAATCCGCATAAAAACGTGGTGTTTTTTGGGTTGGGTTTCGAAACCACTATGCCGAGTACGGCATTAACGCTACTACAGGCGGATAGGGAAGGCATCACAAACTTCTCGCTGTTCTGCAACCACATCACCATCATTCCTACCATCAAGGCGATTCTGGATTCACCAGATATGGTTATCGATGGCTTTTTAGGGCCCGGTCATGTATCGATGGTGATTGGTAAAGCGCCTTATGATTTTATTGCCAGTCATTATAAACGCCCGCTGGTGATTGCCGGTTTTGAGCCGCTGGATATTCTGCAGTCCATGCTGATGGTGGTAGAGCAAATCCGTGATGGCAAGGCGCTGGTGGAAAATCAGTACAAACGAATTGTTCCCGAGCAGGGTAACAATAACGCCCTGAAAGCCGTTGGTGAAGTGTTCGAGCTGCGCGAATTTTTTGAGTGGCGGGGCCTGGGGTCAATCGACCATTCAGGGGTGCGCATTCGTGAAAAATACGCCCGATTTGATGCTGAACGCTTATTTGCCGTAGAGCCTGCCCACGTGGCCGATCCTAAAGCCTGCCAGTGTGGCGAAGTGCTCAAGGGGGTTCTCAAGCCCTGGGAGTGCAAATTGTTTGGCGAGCAGTGCAACCCCGAAACACCTATTGGCGCGTTGATGGTATCGACTGAGGGCGCCTGTTCCGCCTACTACAGCTATGGCAAAATCGACGTAAAACAAGCCGTTTAACTAACCGAGTAAGCAGTATGAATAAACCTAAACGGACCCTGCGGGCCAAAACCATCACCATGGCTCATGGCGCAGGCGGCAAGGCCATGCGCGATCTGATTGAAGATGTATTTGTGGGGACCTTCGCTAATCCCGACCTGGAGCAACTGGAAGATCAGGCTCGGTTTGAATTGGCTGAACTAATGCAAAGTGGCGCACAATTGGCGTTTACCACCGATTCTTACGTGGTAGACCCTGTAGAATTTCCGGGCGGCGATATTGGCTCGCTGGCGGTGAACGGGACGGTAAATGATATTGCTGTGTCTGGCGCGATCCCAAAGTATTTGTCTTGCGGTATGATTTTAGAAGAAGGGCTCGATGTTGAGCTCCTGCGGCGTGTGGTTGCGTCAATGAAAGCCGCCGCTGATAAGGCCGGAGTGACCATCGTCACCGGCGACACCAAAGTGGTACCGAAAGGCAAAGGCGATAAAATTTTTATCAATACCAGTGGCATAGGGGTGATCCCTGAAGGCGTTGATATTTCAGCGTCTAACTGCCGGGTAGGCGACAAAATTATTGTTAATGGCCTGATAGGCGATCATGGCGCGGCAATACTTAATGCCCGCGGTGATCTGGCGCTCGATGTGACGCTGGAAACCGACTGCCAGGCGTTAAATGAGTTAGTCCAAACCATGTTGAAAGCGTGTCCGGATGTGCACGCTATTCGTGATGCCTCCCGGGGCGGTGTGGCTACGGTTTTATGTGAATTCGCTGAGTCATCCGCCGTCAGTATTCGTTTGCAGGAAGAACATATCCCGGTAAGAGATACCGTGCGCGGTGTCTGCGAGATCCTGGGGCTCGATGCACTGTATTTTGCTAATGAAGGTAAACTCGTTGCGGCAGTCCCGGCCGATAAAGCTGAGGCGGTGCTTGAGGCGATGCGTAATCACCCGGCCGGTAAAGATTCAGCTATTATTGGTGAAGTCATTGAATCGAACTATAACCGCGTGCTGGTGAAAACTCACTTTGGCGGAGAGCGCATTCTGGATATGCTGGTGGGTGAGCAACTGCCGCGGATCTGCTAGCGCTTACATAATTTTTTGTTAGCTGTGCGTTTGTTCGTAGCTCTCCAACAATTTATAAGCAATGGACTGTTGTTCCAAACTTAAAATAGTTGTTTCTGATACAGAGCGCACCAGCTGGTACTCTTGTTCTTTTTTGATGATGCCCCGATTGGCAATCTTAAGAAAGTTTCTGAATGCCTTATTATGCATCGTAGTGAGAGAAGGTAAACCGCTCTCCTTCATTTTAAGATTCAACTTGTTCTGTTCATCCTGGCGCATTAAAGCAGACAGTTCTAATGCGTCGTTAGCTGCCAGCCTTACAGAAGTTAAAGATCCTTTTAACAGATTCTGTTTGGTAAAAATATCCATGGCTGATGGCTGTCCCTTTTCAAAAACAAGGGCTGTAAATTCAGCGAGAATTTCTTTTTCTGTTTTCATATCAGCACCGCAAGACGGTTTGAAAGGGCTTACAGTAAAAAGCTGACTCACTCATCCCTGAATGCCTTACATATTATTTAATCTTAATAGCTTACGGTAACATTCCGGTAATATGCAATTGAGTTAGTGAAGGTTGTGCTGGCTTATAATGTGTTAGCGCAACATTATATGAAGCCATCGGTGTTAATAACGCAAAAAAGGAGCCGACCCTAAGATCGGCTCCCGCCCATGGCATTCAATAGTTGGTGTGGGTCACCTAAATTGAAAACAACGATACTCCCATCATTGCAATTACCAGCCCAATAACTCTGTTTGCAGAAGGGATGCTACGCGAGACCAGTTTCGACACAGCAAAGCCCGCCGCTACCAGTGTGGCGCTGGTAACGAGGAAACCTGAAGCAAACAGATAAGGGACGGAGCCGGCGGTCTCGAGACCATGGGCAAAACCGTGAAACATTGCAAAACAGGCAGCCAGGCTAACCGCCAGGCCCTGAGTTACGTTCTTACGAGTGGCAATAAGTAAGCCGGTGATTACAGATGTCAGGACGATGCCCGTTTCCATAAACGAAAAGCTGAAACCTGCTAAGCCTAATGAAAAACCACCAATCAATAATGCAAAAAATGCGGCAAGCATGGCCTTGCATTGTTTACCTGCAAAACCTGACGCCCAGTAGCCCATTGCTACCATGGCAATAAGGTGATCAATACCCATCAGGGGGTGCGACAAACCAGCCAAAAAAGCATTCTGAACCGTCTCGTGACCGGTATGCGCAAAGGCCGGTGCGGTGGTAGCAAGTGTGAGTAGAAGGCCGCTGGATATTTTTTGTGTACGTGTCATGTTTTTACCTTACTGCGAAATCGAACAGTTATTAATGTGTTGTTGCCTGTATAGATGTTTAACAACAACTTTATTGTAATGGCTACTGCTTTAGCATTTCTTTAATTAACAACATTTAGCAAAACGGGTGCCAAACTAAAATTTACCGATTAAACTATCGTAAGTCTATGAAGTTAAATTGTTTTGTTGTTTTTGTGTCGAACGAGCGAAAGCAGGGTGACTGGTAACTTGCTTGCCAGTTAGCAGGCAATTGGCAACTTCCTGTGCGCAGCGTAAAGGACTGTTATTACTTATCTATTAACGGTGCAGCTCACTAATGGATAAAATGAATATCACCAAGTTCTGTCTGAAGATAGCGTTTAAACTCCACTGCTTTGCTGGCGGGAAAAACAAAGCCCGGCGGATTTCCCGGTGTTGTTGGATTATAGGGGAGGGAAAAATAGCAATGTTCCCTTGTGGTTTCTAACGCCACCCGTGTCACTTTGTGGAGCGTAATTGAGGTTGAGCCAAACTGAATATGACCGTTGTTAAACGTTACATACTTTACCGGATCCTTTACCGTGGCGTCGGGCATGGTTTTGTACCACTGCACTATCCAAACCAGGTTAAAAACACCAAGCATCAGCAACAGATTGACTTCTTGTCTCACTACCCAGAGTATTAAGCCCACACTTAAAGCGGCCAGGATACCATGCACTAATTTTGCTTTATTGAGGGGATGGGCTGAGGTCATTTATAAAGTCCGTTTTCATACATGGCTGCGGGTTAATAGTGGCCTGCTCTGGCGCTACTGCAACACTTAGCTATACTTATACCGAATTGCAGACAGACTATGCAATCTTTTAATCCCAGATTATAAAGCTCCCCGACTGTTTCTTTGAGTACGCAAATTTTCGATGTTTGGAACTTAGCCAAAAGGATAAGACGATTTCCCTTTCTTCTTGTACGAAATATCTTACAAAGCTGTGAGATATGGTGGATGCTTGTCTGTGCTAAAAACGTCGCTTCATTTTTAACGTAATGAAAAATATGAATTAAATTTATTTTTGTCAGCTTTGGCCGGCAAAGTTGACGCAAAAATATCCGACAGTGGATTAGCGTTCTTTAGTTATAAGCGTACTATGAACGTGTCACAAGGAAACACGACGAGTCAGGAAGACACACGGACGAACTTGGGATTGCTCAGGATGAGTAAGACAGGGTAAGGAACTCTGTTTAAGGATAAAGGACCGGTCGGGAAGGCCTAAAAGGACAACTCCGGGATGGAGAATGCTGTAGCAGGATGTACAGCTTATATAGGAATAATGGAAAGGGATCTGTTCAGGAAGAACAGCTCACGCAGGATGATGTGAGAAAAGAAGGAAAGGGGCGTATACGGATTTTAATCGGGAAGATTTTAGTCGCAAGGGATCGCTGAGAAGGAAACTCAAAATTCAGAGAAAACGATGACTTCGGTCATCGTTTTTTTATGGTGGTGCGCCGGGCATGGCGCGTAGTGCTTTAGCACTGTTCGACTCACTGTGGTGGTGGAGTATACCACCAGAAATCAATACTTCCTCGCCTGTAGGAGCAATCAAGTAGATTGTTAGATATCCAATAGCATTCATATTGATATCAAAACAAGCTTGAATCGCAGCTACTGTTGAAGCATTTAATATTGCAGGTGCCACGCCAGAAACATTCAAGTTAAAGATTGTCGTATCTGGTAAACCAGCTCCTGAGTTTGGAGAAATCGTTGTATTTGCTCCATTGTAAGTAAATGTTCTATCTCCTGGTCCTGGTGCAACTGATGCTCCAATTTGAGAGTATAAGAAATATTAACGCTATGTACTACCCACTGTGTCAGCTGTATTTAAGGCCAGTTGCACGTGTGTCAAATG
>NZ_JANHZQ010000056.1:0-25437 GCF_041414725.1 Alteromonas sp. DY56-G5
TCGAAATATGAATCGTCGTTATGTGACACTCTTAACGAGTGCCCACACAGATTGTCTTGTCTAAATTTTTAAAGAACGTTACTAGCTTTTGCTAGCTGCCTCTCCCGAAGCGGATGCGTATCTTACAGCGTATCTTTTTTTTGTCAACAACTTTTGTTTATTTATTTTTAAACTTGGGTTTTGACATCCTCATCAGTTGTTAGCGTTTTGCTGTTCCCTGTTGAGGAGGCGCGCATTCTACGCATTCCTGTAGCATCGTCAACACCCTTTTTTAAATAAATATAAAAAAAGCGACCGTTCGGTCGCTTTTTAATCTATTAGTACATTAAGCATACGTTTACGCTTGTATATCCTTATTCTATCAGCTCAAAAAGGCATATCCTCTTTATTATTGAGCGAAGACATCTGATTATTGCTACGTAATCATTCCTGCTTATTGTCTACACTTTCATTGCTTTTCTTTTTATCGGCATTGAAGTCTGCATCTTCTTCATGGTCGCCCACTACATCGTCTAACGTTACTTTCTCAACGGTACGAAACGTATTGATAGGTCCAGCTAACGCATATAGTGCAAAAACAAGGAACAATACTAAAGCGGGTTCTGTTGCCACAACAACGAATATCAGAAGAATTAAAAGAAGGCCTACAAATGGAACCTTACCGTGCCAATCAACTTCTTTGAAAGAATTGTATTTAAAGTTACTCACCATCAGCAAACCTGCCAAGCCAGTTACTGCAGCAACTATTAAACCATAGTCGGTACCAACAGCATCATACTCAACTCCAACCCATACAAGACCAGAGACAACAGCCGCAGCCGCCGGACTTGCGAGACCTTGGAAGAAACGCTTATCGGCAATACCAACTTGCGTATTGAAGCGAGCTAAACGAAGAGCTGCACCCGCTACATATATAAAAGCCGCTAACCAGCCTAACTTGCCCAGCTCAGTTAACCCCCAATTATAAGCAACAAGTGCAGGTGCCATTCCAAATGAAACCATATCTGCCATTGAGTCATACTCAGCACCAAAGTCGCTTTGCGTGTTCGTCATTCTTGCCACACGCCCATCTAAGCCATCAAAAATCATAGCAACAAAGATAGCCACTGCCGCGGCTTCGAACCTGCCGTTCATTGACGAAACCACAGCAAAGAAACCCGAAAACAACCCTGCTGTTGTTAATAAGTTGGGAAGTAAGTATATCCCTTTACGTTTTTGATCAGACATATGTCCTCATACTTCTACATATACAATTGCACTAATTATTTCATAGATATGCAGGAACGCATAGCAAAGTAAAAAGGCTGCCTCGTTCCTTAACATAACGCCGTTGCAAAACGTTATTAGCTTTGCATTGATTACACGTACTCCTACCACAATGCCGGCGCTTGGCTTCTATTTATTCAGGACAGCGTATGCTCACGATCAAACAAACAACTAATAACTAGGTATACGGTTACATACCTTAAATAGCTCACCGTTCTTATATCATACAAGTCCATGTTGAAATTAGGTACTACCAAGTTTGTGTTCGCATAATATGCGCACACATCACTCGGCGTGTACTTGAAGTGCTTTGCGCTTCATATATAGGAAAGCAATTATGCGAACGCTACAAAAAACGTTTTCTTTGCAAACTGTACTATTACTTTCCACAGCTTTGCTATCTACCCTGAGTGCTAATTCAGCATTCGCTACCTACTATAAAAAGCAAAGTTATTCTCACTGTGGGTCATCGAGCCAAAGCAACGAACAAAGCAATGTATGTAACTCTCCGTTGGGAGAATACACCTATGATCTAGTCGATGACAAAGTGACACAAACCAATCAGACGAATAATTCCTTTGTTCAAATAGACGGATTAAATATTAATATGTCCGCCTTTTCTGACACACAAGGAGTTACCGGCGAAACAGTCGTTGGCGCCAAGTTAGAAAAAATCTCAGATAAATGGGCTTACGGCATAACAAACAATGATGAAGCATACTATCGCGACGGTGCCGACCACGCCATTGACAATATCAACTATTACTCTCAAGGTAGCGCGAACGCTTATTACAGTGGTATGACTAACGTTGAACGTGACTATGACTTCGTGTTGTTATCGTTCGACTCTGCGGTAACGCTTACCGGCGCTAGCTTTTCTTGGCTATACAGTAGTAACGATAGTCAAGTCTCTGTAGCAGCGCTTGGCAATACGGCGAAATTAACCTCTGGCGTTAACACGTGGAGTGATATTGTCGCTGATGCCCTAACTTCAGCTTCGTTCGACATTGAGAGTTGTGAATATTTAGATCACCGCGCTGACTTTACTTTCACTGAGTCCGCTCAATATTGGCTGGTTGGCGCTTATAACACCGTATTCGGAAATATTGGCGGCCATGTAGGTAATGATGCCTTTAAGCTTGCTAATGTTGGCTTCTCAGTAACAGAGTCTGCCGGTACGCCAACGCCAACAGAAGTTTCTGAACCTGGCACCATTGGCTTACTCATGGCTTGTTCACTTCTCGTGATGTGGCGTCGCAAAAAATTCATTTGAAGAAATTAGACTTTAGATCACTGACAGATTGAAAAATCTGTCAGTTTTTTTTACTTGCTTATGAAATTGACAAAATAAACTAATAAAAAACAGCAGCTTAAAACATGGCACAAAAATAGCTTACACTCTGAAAGAAGTAATTCCATAAGCCGTAGGAATAAAAATGATGTATTCTCGAGTGTTAGTATCGTTCTTAACAGTTTTCAGCTTTTCTGTAGCAGCTACAGATTCTCATAAAGACTCATTAATATATGATTTAGTCAATAGTAATGGTAGCAAAAACTACTCCACCACTGTGAACCCAGCGCAGGGCACGTCTGTCGTTACGATCCAAGGAAAGACAGTCAATGTAGGTATTACCGCTTGGTCAGATACAGGCTCTCACGACGCTATTTATTACTATGGTTCAGATATTTACGTAAATGGTGATTCACGATGGGAAGATGAAACCGTTAAGTCGGCTACAATTGATAAATGGGGTCAAGGACTTGCGATAGAGAACCAAGATGCATTTATATATGGAAATAGATATTATGCAGATGGTCACTCGATTGATAACTTCAATGAGTACCATGGTAAACGTGACTTTGACATGCTTCTGCTAAGTTTTGATACAGCTGTTTCTTTAACTGGAGCTAGCTTTTCATGGGTTGATGGAAGCAGCAGTTCGAAAGAGATCACGGTCGCAGGTCTGAAGGATAACTCGCTGTCTCTTTTTTCAGGCTCAAACACTTGGGCAGATATTGCGGGAAATGCTATATCAACCGCTATCGGCCATTATGACATCTCCAATTACCAATCTTCGTTTACTGAGCTAACTACCGCAAAGTATTGGTTGATCGGGGCATATAACACTTTCTTCGATACTAGTATTGGTGATTTTGAAGGTGTCGGATTTAAACTTTCTTCTGTAACAGCCAGTCTAAATGCAGAAACAAATCCACCTCCAACACAAGTTAGTGAGCCTGGCGCCCTAGCACTGATGGGGTTGGGTTTAGGTCTTGTTCTTTATAGACGTAAGCGCCGCGTTTAATTGTTTAAAAACGCTTAGAAAACACGTATCTTTAGAAGGTGGCTTAGGCCACCTTTTTTTATGCTATTTTTAAGCCAGTGGCTAGGCTAAATTTCGAAGGTTTATATGGATTTTTTTAATAATAAAAAGCGTGTTGTACAACGCGCAATTGTCTCTGCAGTTGCCTCATCATTAATCGCTTTTAACAGTTTTGCTTCTACGTCAGAAGACTACGAAAAAGCACTGACCGCGTTTAATCAAAATGAATACGACGAAGCCTATATCCACCTTAAAAACAGCTTACAAAAAGATCCTGAAAACCTTGCTGCAAAAATCCTAATGGGCGAAATACTGCTTATTAATGGCTACTTAACTGCAGCAGAAATGGAGTTTGTAGAAGCGTTGGAAATGGGTGCAGATATCAACCTTCTGGCAGAGCCTCTCGGCAACACTTGGTTGTTTTTGAACAGGTACCAAGAAATTGTAGACTTTTCTGATTTGAGCAAGCTATCGGGTAATGCAGAGCGTGAATGGTTGATGATTCGTGCAACCGCGTGTATTAGATTGGAAGATGAACAGTGCGCTCTTCGTGATTACAACACTATCGTTTCCCGTACGCCAGACTTCGTACCTGCCATTAACGGTCTAGCCTCTATTGCCCTTCAAAATGAAGATTTATCCAAAGCGACCTCGCTTATCAATAAAGCCATGTCGTTAGAACCAGAAAACGCAATAACATGGCGTTTGAAAGGGCAACTGGCATACCGACAGGGAGATACTGACGCGGCAACTGCACATTTACAAAAAGCCCTAACGTTTAACCGAGACGACCCCATTGCCCTGCGAAATCTAGTAGACTTGTATTTAGAAGCGAAAGACTACGATACAGCAAAGCTATTCGTTGATGAGATCATTGAAGACACGCCTAATGATCCTCTGGCCATTTTACTTAATAGCTGGTTACAAAGCAGAGACAACCAGCAAGCTATCGATAACGAAAAACTAAAAGAGCTTAACGATTTCATGGCTCAACTGGATCCTGAGCTTATTACTTCTCAACCCATGTTGCTCTACATAAGTGGTTTAACAAACTTCTTTAACAACAACATGGAAACAGCCGCGAAAGATTTTAACGCTTATCTGCAACAAGAGCCTGATGACTTACAGGCGGTATTGATGTTGAGCCAAGTTTACATGGCGACTCAACAAGATAAACAGGCCCTTGCCCTACTTGAACGTCATCAGGATGCGTTAATGGAAGACCCAGACTCAGCACTGCTTTTAGGTGACTTATTTATTCGCCAAAACAAAGCCTTTAAAGCCGAGCGACTTTTGCAAAATCTTGAATATAAATACCCGAATGAAAACAAGCTCCAGCTATTTAAAATTAAATTAATGGCTGCCAGAGGTAAGCAAGATGAAGCGCTGTCGATCCTAGAAAACAATTTACCTAACTACAAAGATAACGCGGGTTTTCTTTTTACTTATTCATTAATGAATTTACAGGCGCAGAAGTTTGACAATGCATTAAAAGGTGCAAACCTGCTAAGTGGGCTTTTTCCTGAAGAAGCTGAAGTATATAACCTTAAAGCTGGCATATTGATTAGACAAGGTCAGTTAGAAGAAGCCAAGATCAATATAGAAAAAGCGCTAGTGCAAAACCCGACGCTTTTCCCTGCGAAATTCAATTTAGCAGCCACGGAAAGCCGTTTAGGAAATGTCGATAAATCTAACCTGCTAGTAGAAGAGTTACTTGCTCTGTCTCCCCAACATAATGAAACGCTGATGCTGAAAGCGTTCAATTTGACCAAAGCAGGAAATCTAGAAGAAGCTAAGCAAATTTATCTCGATATATTGACACTCTCGCCTTCAAATACTGGAGCGAGAGAGCGCGTTTCATCTTTGTATCAACAACAAGGCGACACAAAAAATGCGCTCTATCACTTAGACCTCTTAATCAAAGACGACTTCGACAACGCCGATTATCTCCTTAGAAAAGCAGCGCTTCAGTTAGAAGCAGGTCGACGTGCCGATGCAGAAAAAACGCTAAGTATTGTGAGGAATTTTATCAATGACGATGCCGGCAAGCTTATCGCATATGCGGATCAAGCTCGAAGTATTGATAATAATGAAAACGCCTTAGACGCCATGGCCCGAGCGTATGAAATAGCGAATACAAGTACGTTTGTCACGTTGCGTTATGTGAGCCTACTGCTCGACATGCAAAACAACGACAAAGCACAATCACTGCTAACAACCATTCCCGCAAACCAACAAAAAAATCCGGTTTATTATTTCTTAAAAGGCCGGTTGGCAGCAAATAAGGGAAACAGTGAACGTGCTATCAGAGAGTTTGAAAAAACGTTAGATGTAGACGCTACTTTTGCACAGGCTTTTGTTGCCATTTACAACTACGCACTGAACGATCAGTTTGTCGATGTATTCTTGAATACGGCAAGAAAACTGGTGAGCGAGAATGAAAACAATCTGCTGGCAAAAAACCTGTTGGCGCAATACTTATTCTTTATTCAAGAGTTCGATGAGTCGATAGCGCTTTACAAGGAACTTGTTGAGCAACCAAACTTACTCAACCCTGCTGAGGCTTACAATCGCCTAGCGATCATGCATATCGAGGAATCGCTAGTCACTGCAAAAAACTATGCACGTCAGGCCTACGAGCTTCAACCAAACTCAGCAAAAATATTGGATACCTACGGTCACATCAAAGCGCTACAAGGAGACTATGAAGGCAGCCTTAAAATGCTGAGGGATGCGTTCGCCAGAGACGCCAACGACCCAAATATTCGCTATCATCTGGGCTACACGCTAGCCAAGCTCAATAGAATTGAAGAGGCGAAAAAAGAGTTAGAATATGCAGTAAAAGTGGAACGCCCTTTCTTTAAGCGTCCTCAAGCAAGAACGCTATTAGAGAGCCTATAAGGCTCTCTTCGCATGCAGCTATAGGCAGCACGAACAATTGCGTTTGTGCTTTTCCATTTTGCCAATACCAGGGTTAAACATATTGGTTGGATCTAAGTCTTTGTAAAATTTCTGCAAGTTACTTTCGGCTTCATACAAATGACCTACATTGTGTTCAGCCGGATACTTAGCGCCACGACTGTCTAATAGTGCCAACATATCTGCTTTTACTTTTTTGGCGTCGCTGCCTTTTTTAAGTATGTAATCTTGATGAAAGACATGGCAGAAGAAATGTCCATAATAAAGTGACTTTTCAACGTGTTTGGCGATGTGCTCAGGCAGGTTCTCTACCCATAAATCATCATTGCGGCGCAATGCGATGTCCAATGCTAAGATGTCTCCTACTTGCTTATGGTGTAACGTTTGATAGCGAACCGCGGCGCCAGCTGCAGCAAAACGTAATAAAAACGCCTTAGACGCTTCTTCTTCATTACAAGTAATGTAGTCACCATCTAGCTTCTCTTCGTTAAACAGCTTGGCCAAAAGCGTTTTAACCTCTTCGATGCCACCATCGCTCATTTTAAGGATTAGATGATGCTCGTACTTGTCGCGGTAAGTTCTTATACTCGAGGGTATTTGGTCAGAAAAGAACTTACTACCGAACTGCATCAATCTATCGCTTAGGTAAGGAGGAAGCAGAGGTAACTTGTTGAGCACGGCATCCACCCGCCCTTTGAGTGCAAACATTTTAGGTAGCGAGTCAGTTCCCAAACGCTGAATACTTATGATGGTATCTTTTCCGTAAACATCTGCAATATCGAACATTTCTCTATGAAGATATTCACCCACCTCAGGAACGTTTTTACACTGAGTCAGTATGTCTCTGCGAATACGAGTAAGTACAGAGGCATCATTCGTACCGATATAAAACGTTTGTTCTTTATTAGGCACTTCGAATGTGTCTAAGCGCACCGCGAAAACAGCAATTTTACCTGCGCATCCACTGGCTTCGTAAAGCCGTGTTGGATCGGCATTAAAGCGGCTCGGCGTATCAGCATTTACGTCTCTAACGATGTATTCATAATCACTTGCCGACGCTTTCATACTGGTTTCAGGTAGAGATTTTGGAAAGTTGCCAGAAGAAAGGTTTCCGATAATTTCTTCTGGCGTGTCGCCTAAATCTATCCCTAGGTGATTAACAAGCTTTAGCTCTCCGTTTGTATCCACCTGAGCGAACAGCGATAACTCAGTATAGGCAGGTCCCCTTTTGACAAGTGCCCCACCTGAGTTGTTTGCAACACCACCGACAATAGACGCACCTAGACACGACGAACCAATTACAGAGTGAGGCGCACGCCCGAGTGGCTTTAGCGCCTTTTCAAGTTTGAACAGTGTTGCTCCTGGAAAGCTCAATACTTGTGTTCCGTCGTTAACCAGAACAATATCGTCCATTGCTAACGTATTTATAACCACCACTGGTCTATCATAGTCGCTTCCACTTGGCGTTGAGCCTTCGGTCAAGCCGGTTTTCGCGGCCTGCATAATAATGATGCAGTTATATTCAACGCAAACCTTTAGCACTTCCCAATATTGCATTAGCGTATGTGGAAAAAGTACAGCCAATGCTTCGCCCTCGCCTGACCGCCATCCCTTGCGATAGTGCTCAGTTTGGCGCGTTCCTACGGCAAGGTTGCTTTCCCCTAGCACGCGTTTAAAAGCGTCAATAATTGGGGTTGTTTGCATGTATAACTCCTTAGAACAGTGCAATGCGTATTAAAAATTAGTTTGTGCCGACTAATGGACCGCCGACGTCAAACACATAAACCCCAAACCATACTAAAATACCTGCAAATGCAACGTAATATATAGTTGGGATAATAGTCTTTCTTAAAGTAGCTCCCTCTTGCCCCATTAATCCTACTGTTGCCGACGCAGCTACAACATTGTGTATTGCAATCATATTTCCGGCAGCCGCCCCAACGGCTTGCGCTGCGATAATTAGTGCAGGTGACAATTGAAGGCTTAGTGCTGCTTCGAACTGAAACTGGCTGAACATCATATTTGATACTGTGTTCGAGCCTGCGATAAATGCACCTAATGCACCAATAGTAGGGCTAATTAATGGGAAAGCTTCGCCAAACATATTGGCGAACAATTGCGCGCCAGCTATCGGCATACTGACGATGTCGGCGCCATTCACACCTGAGTTTATAAAAAGCCTAACCATAGGAATTGTGAACATCAATACAAAACCAGCACTTAGCAACGTTTTGCTGGAATCATTGAAAGCCTTAAACAACACTTCTCCCTTGGATACCTTTTTACTTTGAATGATTACTGCAACCAATGCACCTATTAACAACAACCCACCAGGAAGATATAGCGGACTGATTGATGCACTTACACCGGTTTCACCCAGTATGTTGTCAAATGAGAGTGTCAGCGACGTAGTAAATTCTTTTATTGTTGGAAACACTCTGGATATAACGAGCAAAAGTGCAACAACTAAATAAGGGACCCAAGCCGTAACCCAATGCATGGCCTTTTGTGACGTTATGTCGTCTGCTTTTATTTCCAAATTACCCAGCCAACCTTTGTCCCATGACGCTTTCGGCGGGAAATCCCATGTTTTTTTAGGCATCAAGAAACCATTTTTAGCTGCAGTAACAACCACTGCCAAGCTCACCAATCCTCCAATCAACGATGGAAATTCAGGGCCTAATACAATGCCGGTAAATACGTAAGGAATGGTAAAGCTAACGCCTGCGAATAAGGCGAAAGGTAGAATTTGTAACCCTTCGCGCCAAGACTTGTTGGAGCCAAAAAAGCGAGTGAGCATTACAGCCATTAAGACTGGCATAAATGAGCCAATAATTCCGTGGATAATTGCCACTTCAGAGGTGATTAGTTGAATAAACTGCTCCCATTGCCAGCCTTGAGCCTGCAAAGTCTGACTGATCGCTTGGCCGTCTAAGCCTTTGTTTACACCAATGACAATAGGCGTTCCCACCGCGCCGAAAGAGACGGGTGTGCTTTGGATCATCATACCAATAAGTACGGCAGCCAATGCTGGAAAACCGATGGCAACAAGCAAAGGAGCCGCTATAGCGGCCGGCGTGCCAAAACCAGAAGCACCTTCAATAAAAGTACCGAAGCACCAAGCAATGATTATTGCCTGAACTCTTCTATCAGGTGAAATGTTGGTGAAACCCTGGCGGATAACATCAATTGCTCCAGTATATTTCAATGTGTTGAGCAGAAAAATTGCTCCAAATACAATCCACAAAACAGATACTGTAATCACTAAGCCTTGTAGAATTGAAGCGCCCACCCGTACTGCCGACATATCCCATGCTAAAAGTGCCATAAGTGCTGTACTTGCTAATACAACTGGCATTGCTCTTTTCGCAGACCACTGTAAACCCAATAGCAGCACTGCTGAAAGCGTTATAGGTAGCAACGCTAATAATCCAAGGGTTATCTCATTCATGAGTTTTCCTCTTATTATAATTAGTTAATTATTCGAGTTTCTAACGTTAGAAACTCGATGTTAATGCAGGGTTAAAATTTAGGTATGCGACTGTACTAATTTCTCACGTGTTGATATATATGCATTAAAGACAAAGTTTATTTCCATTTTTGGACTAATAGTGGCAAAAGCAGACGATATTATCCTTTTTGTGAACGTAGTTGATGAAGGCTCTTTTTCAAAGGTCGCTCAAAAACTCAACCTAACTAATTCTGTGGTAAGTAAGCGTATCGCACGATTAGAGTCAGATTTGAACGTTCAATTGCTTTACCGCTCTACACGAAAGCTCAATTTAACTGATGCAGGAAGAACACTGTACAATAAGGCGAGAATCGCCAATTTAGCCATTCAAGACGCAGAAGATGCCGTCAGTGGTTACAGTGATGAAGTGCGTGGAAAAATCCGAATTACTATGCCCAATGTATCAGCAAAACTGGTCTTAAATCGCGCAATTGCCGAGTTTTGCAATTTACACGAAGAGGTGGATGTAGAGCTTGCAATTACCAATCGCGTTACCAATATCATTGAAGAAGGCTACGATCTCGCCATTCGTACAGCCCACCTTGAGGACTCCTCTCTTATTGCTAAACGCCTTATAGATTCAAAATGGATAGTATGCGCAAGCCCCACTTATCTAAAAAACAAAAGTCGCCCAATTCATCCTGATGACTTAACTGAACATAATTGCTTAATTTACAAGTACGATAGCACTGGCCCAGACTTCTGGCCGTTTCATATTGAAGGAGAGCTTCATAATGTTCAAATTGGCGGGCGAATACAGTCAAATAACTTGGATGCGTTAAGGCAAGCCGCTATTGCAGGTGTGGGTGTAGCATTTCTTCCCAAGGCATTAGTGCATGAAGATATCGAAGATGGGGCGCTTTCGCCTCTACTTGCCGAGTACGTAACTAAGACTATGGGTATTTATGCCGTTTACCCTCGTTCGCGTCAGCCTGACAAAAAGCTAAAGCTACTGGTCAACTACCTTCAAGAGGCGTTTAGCAATAGAAGCGCCTATTTTTATTGATAAACATTGAAGTAATCTCCGTTTACATCAAAAACATGGCGCTAAACATAATTGAAGCGATCTTAAAACGCGAACTTAGCTGACGCTTGGATGTAATTCGAGTCAATGCTGTCTATGTTGTCATCATTGATAGAATAAGCACCAAACTCTAGGCCAACATCAAGACGCGGCGCTACCGTATCAATAACATTCACCGCCCAGTGCGAACGTTTGCGCCCCAAAATATCTGTTTTAGCTGCTCCATAAAATACAGTGCTGCGGAGGGTTTCGGTCCAAAAATGGCGATACGCTACGGTATAAGCCAGCGTACTTTCCGTTTCCAATGTTTGAGTTGCAGGATCCTCAACAACATCAGCAGTCATGCCGGCCGCAGCATACCGACCGGGCTTACCCGCGGTTAATTGAAAACGTAGATCATCTTTTGCAAAAAGTGGTATTTTGCCTGCGATATTTACTGCTGCTGTAATTTCTTCAACCCCTCCTTGATCGACAAGTCGTATTACAGAGCCGAAAGCATATTGCCCATATTGACTATCTAAATTGTATCGTACAACAAAGTCGGGTGTAGACTCATCAGGGTCAGCGGCTACACCTGTAAGCCCTACAGCATTGGCAGGTGCGTCGGTATCACCATCCCCAATGGTCTCCGGGCTTTCGATGGCAAATTGCCAGTTTCCAGAGGTGTATCTAACCTGAACTTGCCTTGCAAACACTTCTCCTACATGAGGACCACCAAAATCTAACGACTCAGGAATAACGTGAAGCGGCATAAAGGTGCTCCAGTTTTGCCCCGCACTCCAGTTCTTATAGGTGATGAAGAAGTGACGTAATCTCAAGTTAGTAGAGTTACTTACCGCTTCGTTACCGCCTCCGCCATACATATCGACTTCTATAAAAGTACTCACCTCCCCTATAGAAACGCCCATATTTAAGCGTGACTCTCCTACATTGAAACCTGTGTGTGATGTCTCTATTGCTTCCCCGCCAGGAAAATTACCAATCCAATAATCCTGATAAGCAATATCCCCTTCAACATGCCTGACATCTACTTTGGCATAACCTCCAACACTAACCTTAACGTGTTCGTTACCAACCTTCCCGTTGAACAACTCTATGCCGTGAGAAGGGTTAAGAATTAGCGCTAATGCACAAGCAGATAAGCGTAGGGTGTATTTATTGTTTGTTTTCATTATTCGTCCTAATAGCTGAAACTATTTAACATGTCGTTAACGGGCGGATAATGTATTCGTTCGTGCTCAGAGGATAAACCGAGTTTAGAATATTAACTTTTTCCTAAATTCGCATAATCAGAGGTTTACTTTTTGAATGTTAATTGTGTAAAGAGATGAAGAATATTGAGCATAAATCGCTCAATAGAAAAATAATAAAAGGCTACTTGTTGCTAACACGATAAGTGAAAGTAATGATATTGATTGAAGTGCCTTACCCCAACTTTGCGAAAACCAACTTAAACACAAAGACAGAGAAAACACAGTAAGTGCAGAAATAATAGTATCTGCAGGCGAGAATGTCGCTTGATTTACACTCAATGCAAATACGGCAAAACCAGTACCTATGGCACCGACTGCGCTCACAATCATGCATAATATGAAATGCGCACAAAGCTTAGCTATATCTCGGGGCATTGAGCGCGCAGAAACTACCCCTTCGTTTGAATTATATAACTGCATCGCAACCTCTTAACCCTCTCAACAATAAGTTAATGATAATCGTTATCATTATTAAATCAAGAAAATTAATTAGCTGTATTAGGAAAATTCATTAAACAAGAAAGCGTAATCTGTCGCTCTTCGACCAGTGGCTTTTTAGTAAATCGTTTTTTGTTATGAAGCTGCCGATTAATGGTCTTTCGCGGAATCTACTGGCAATAAAAAAGGCACTGTCTCCAGTGCCTTTTGGTTTTAATTGCTGACAACGAAAAGTCCGCTGTCATCTGCATCAATACGAATGGTTGATTCCGGTATTAATTCGCCAGCGAGTAATTGATGCGCAAGTGGATTTTCCACCTGCACTTGTATCGCTCGCTTAAGCGGACGTGCGCCAAACACTGGGTCGAAGCCCGCGTCCGCCAATTTATCCATAGCAGCAGCAGACAGAGTAAGCTTATATCCTTTTTCTGCGAGCCTAGCGCGAAGCGAGGCAAGCTGAATTTTAGCAATAGATTTTATTTGCTCCTTCCCTAATGGATGGAATACCACAATATCATCGACGCGGTTGATGAACTCCGGTCTGAAGTGTTGCCCTACAACACTCATTACCGACGCTTTCATATCGTCATACTGACTTTCGTTGTGCTTATCTTGAATGATATCTGAACCTAAGTTGGACGTCATGATCACAACGGTATTTTTAAAATCTACAGTACGTCCTTGTCCGTCAGTCAACCGGCCGTCATCTAGTACTTGAAGCAGAATATTGAATACATCTGGATGTGCCTTTTCAACCTCATCCAACAAAATGACCGAGTATGGTTTGCGACGCACCGCTTCGGTTAAGTAGCCACCTTCCTCGTAGCCAACATAGCCAGGAGGTGCACCCACTAAGCGTGCTACCGAGTGTTTTTCCATAAACTCTGACATATCGATACGCACCATGGCATCTTCAGTATCGAACATAAAGCCTGCCAAGGCTTTGCAGAGCTCAGTTTTGCCCACGCCAGTTGGCCCTAAAAATAAGAATGAGCCAATAGGTCGATTTGGATCCGCAAGCCCAGCACGTGAACGGCGAATTGCGTTTGAAACAGCTTCAACCGCTTCTTCTTGTCCAACAACCCGTTTGTGAAGTACGTCTTCCATACGCAACAACTTCTCACGCTCGCCCTCAAGCATTCGCGCTACAGGTATACCCGTCCATCGCGAAAGCACATCTGCAATTTCAACGTCCGTCACTTTATTTTTAAGTAACGTCGTCTCGCGAGTTTCGTTTTCAGCCGCTTGCTCTAACTTTGCTTCAAGCTCTGGAATACGGCCGTACTGAAGTTCCGACATACGATTCAAATCAGATGCACGTCGCGCTATCTCCAAGTCAAGTTTAGCCTGCTCAAGCTCCCCTTTAATGGTTTGAGTGCCCTGCATGGCGTCTTTCTCATCCAACCACACTTTCTCAAGCTCTGCGTACTTGGTTTCCGCTTGCTCACGCTCTAACTCAATCATCTCAAGTCGCTTATGACTCGCATCATCTGTTTCTTTGGCCAGAGCTTGCTCTTCCAATTTTAGCTGGATGATACGACGCTCTAGACGATCCATCTCTTCGGGCTTGGAGTCTATTTGCAATCGAATGCTAGACGCAGCCTCGTCTATAAGATCAATGGCTTTGTCTGGCAATTGGCGGTCGCTAATATAACGATGCGACAAACTTGCCGCTGCAACGATAGCGGGATCAGTAATATCTACCGAGTGATGGAGCTCATAGCGCTCTTTTAAGCCACGCAGAATAGCAATAGTGTCTTCAACGCTTGGTTCTTCAACTAATACCTTTTGGAAACGACGTTCAAGTGCTGCGTCTTTTTCAATGTACTGACGATATTCATCCAGTGTTGTAGCACCAACGCAGTGAAGTTCACCACGGGCTAACGCAGGTTTAAGCATATTACCTGCATCCATCGCTCCATCGCCCTTCCCTGCACCTACCATGGTGTGCAGTTCGTCAACGAATAAGATCACGCGGCCTTCTTCTTTAGCCAGCTCATTAAGCACTGCTTTAAGGCGTTCTTCAAACTCACCGCGATATTTAGCTCCCGCCACTAACGCGCCCATATCAAGGGCAAGAACACGCTTGTTCTTTAAGCCCTCAGGCACTTCGCCATTAATGATGCGCTGAGCCAACCCTTCAACAATAGCCGTTTTACCCACACCCGGCTCACCAATGAGTACTGGGTTGTTTTTGGTTCGACGCTGCAGTACTTGAACAGTTCGGCGAATCTCATCGTCTCGACCAATGACCGGGTCGAGCTTGCCTTGTTCTGCTCGCTCGGTTAAATCTGTCGTGTATTTTTCAAGCGCCTGACGTACATCTTCAGCATTAGGATCCGTGACCTTCTGGCCACCACGCATGTCGTCTATTGCGCTTTCAATAGCTTCTTTAGTGATATTCAGGCTTTTGAGTATTTCCCCCAAGCGCCCTTTATCTTGTAGCGCCGCTAGAACAAAGATTTCTGAAGTGATGTATTCGTCTTTTCGCTGCTGCGCTATCTTGTCACAAAGATTTAGCAAAATGCCGCTGTCTTTACTTAATTGAACATCTCCCCCAATGCCTTCAATACGAGGTAGGCGCTCAATAGCTTGGCTCAGTGCTGAGCGTAGCGCATTTACATTGATGTTTGCTTGGTCAAGCAAAGGGCGTACTGACCCGCCTTGCTGATTTAGCATGGCAGTCATTAAATGGACAGGTTCAATGTATTGATGATCTCGCCCCAATGCGAGTGATTGAGCATCGGATATTGCGAGCTGAAATTTACTGGTAAATCTATCTAGTCTCATAATTTCAACCTAATTAATGAACAACTATACCTGCGGTAACACGCCGCAATTACGAACATTTTAACTCTCGCTGAGTGGGTAATGATCTATGCGGAATGGTATTCTTTATGTTCTAGTTATGTAGGCTGCTCAATTGCGATTCAAGTATGAGATTAAAAAGTTAGCCAAAAAGATAACAAATAATGTATGAAGTTTGATCTAGCGCAACTGTGTGATCAGACTAAAACTGCCGCCTTTTTTCGAAACAATTTAAAGCAGGCCTATTACGCTAACTATACGCCCAGTCGTGCGCTTGTTTTGATGCGTAGCTCTTCGATGGGAGTAAAAACGCTGTTCGTCAGTGTAAGTACACAAGTTACTTTGTGTAATACTCTCAACGCCAGCTTGCTGCAATTGCACCTGTGCCACTAGAGGTAGATCTAATAAGTACTTCCCTCTATTAGAGCTATTGGCAATGGCACCGTCTATATGGCGAAACTTACTCGCCAACTGTGCATCAACTTCGTAGCAGGGCCCGCTGATTGCAGGACCAACCCAAGCGATGAGTTTTTTTGCGTCGCTGCCAAAGTGTGAAACTGCACTTCCGATAATGTTAGTATCGAGACCTTTCCAACCAGCATGTACTGCCGCCACTTCTTGACCGCTTTCATCACACAATAAAATGGGCACGCAGTCTGCGGTCATTACCGCACAAAAATGCGATATTGAAGAAGAATACGACGCATCAGCGGTGGTATCTGCGCTCGGCAATGACACCACGCGCTTGCCGTGCACTTGCTCCAACCATGTGATCTTTTCACTATGTGGAATTAGGCTTCTATTGGCTTTCACTAGTAGGAGGTCGTCCCCCACGTGGGCGCCAACGTTCAAACCTGCAAAATCACCTATGCTTGTACCTCCCATTCTTGTCGTTGTGTATGCAACAACATTTGCGGGACATGACCACGCTGGCGTAATCAAATCCAGCGTGGATGAAATAGGTGAATTCGCAGCTGACAATGTCATAAGTTCGCCTTACTCATTAAAGCATATCTTGTGGATTGTCCGCGGTGTCCTTTTTCACGGCTTTAAGCAAGTCCTGCATATCTTGAGGTAGGGGAGCTTTCCACGTCATCCACTCTTCCGTTTCAGGGTGAAACAGCGAGAGCTGTGCGGCGTGCAACGCCTGACGTTGGAATCCGCGAAGCGCAGCGATAAATTCTTCTGACGCCCCTTTAGGAAGACGAGGACGCCCGCCATAAACTTGGTCGCCAAGCAAAGGATGCTTAATGTGGGCCATGTGTACGCGGATTTGGTGCGTACGGCCAGTTTCAAGCTTCAAACGCAGGTGCGTGTATGCGCGAAATTTTTCGATAACACGAAAATGAGTGACCGCTGGTTTGCCCATTTCACGTACTGCCATATGCGTACGTTTTGTTGCGTGTCTACCAATAGGCGCATCTACAATACCACCAGCGACCATCGTACCTAAGGCAACGGCTTCGTATTCACGACTCATTTCCCGACGTTGAAGTTGGTCAACAAGATGCGTTTGAGCAGGAATTGTTTTTGCTACTACCATTAACCCCGTCGTGTCTTTGTCAAGGCGATGGACAATGCCCGCACGTGGAACTTTGTCTATCTCTGGACAATGATTTAACAAGGCATTTAGCACGGTACCGCTTGGGTTCCCTGCACCTGGATGCACAACCAAATCTGCTGGTTTGTTTATGACTAGGATGTGTTCATCTTCATAAACAATGTTTAACGCGATGTCTTGCGCTTCGCTCGTTACTTGTACATCCATTTCGGCCTGTACAGTAACAAGTTCATCCATTTGCATTTTGTGGCGAGGCACGGTGATTACTTCACCGTTTACAGCAACATTCCCATCTTGGATCCAAGTTTTTAACTTAGAACGAGAATATTCAGGGAACAAATCAGCCAAAACCTGATCTAACCGTAAACCAAAATGCGCAGCTTCCGTTGAAGCTTCTAATTGTATTGTGTTCGGCGACTGTGTCATAACACCATTGATTACGTCTAAAAAAGGGTATTATAACAAGTATTCACGCTGTACACTGCCTTGTTTACGTTTTTGTATGGTTTTTCTCATCGTTAGTACGTTAGAATGCAATTAAAGTGTTGTTGTTTAACACATGAGCTTAGACAGCGAAGTATTAAAACTGTTTAGCAGGAAAATAGAATTATTATGAAATCATTTCGTCTACTGGCCCCCGTTTTATTGGGTGCTATGGTATCTGTCGCAGGATGTAGCTCTTCAGATAATGAAGAAAAAGCCGTATTAGCTAACATGGGTGCGCAGCAACTGTACGACAGAGCAAAGCAGAGCATGGAAGTAGGTAACTTCAGCGCTGCAGCACAAACGTTAAGCGCGCTAGATTCGCGCTACCCGTTCGGTCCCCTATCCCACCAGGTACAGCTAGACCTTATTTATAGCTATTATAAGTCAGGTAAAAACGAAGAAACGCTTGCCACTATCGACAGATTTATTCGTCTGAATCCAAACCATTCAGATGTTGATTACGCGTATTACATGCGTGGATTAACTAACATGGAATCAGATAGCAACCTTTTCCAAGAGTTAATGAATATTGACCGTACGGATAGAGACCCGTCGAAGTCTCGTGCTGCGTTTGAAGATTTCCGCAGACTGATTCAACAATATCCAGATAGCAAATATGCCGCAGATGCGAAACAGCGCATGGTTCATATTAAAGACCGCTTGGCTCGCTATGAAATCGCTATTGCACGTTTCTACATGAGACGCCAGGCTTATGTCGCTGCAGCAAACCGTGGTCGCTATGTTATAGAGCACTTCCCGAATACCACTCAAGTGCAACAAGCACTCGAAATTATGGTTTCAAGTTATGAGCAGCTTGGCCTAGATGAATTGCGTAACAATGCGATGAAGACACTAAAGCTTAACTACCCTGACAGCGAATTTATTAGCTAGATTTGGCTATTCTGTTTTGCTAGAGCTTTATGCAACCAATAAAAAAACGCACATTTGTGCGTTTTTTTGTATCTGGATGTCACATATTGACTGCGTTCGCTTGATAGATTACTAGCGGAAAAACAAGTGACTAAAAGGGTTTAACAATCTTGCAAGGCCCGAAGTAAAGTGCAATGGCTGATCGACAATGCTAAATACAAGGCAGCCTTCTTTACCTTCGGATTTTGGCGTGTGCGTCTTATCTCCATCCATAAAAATAAAGTCGCCGGTATCATAACGACTTAGCCCATCACTGAACTCACCATCAATGACTAATGTATATTCCGTTCCACGGTGCGTGTGCTCAGGTACACTACCGCCACTTCCCATGAAGATAAAATTAGCAACACCTTGGTTTCCAAGGTCAACTGGCGCCTGCCACAGCTTTCCGACCAAACTTGACCAGTTACCTGTCTTATCGATGTAGCGGTGAAGCGTTCTGGGTAAAGTGAATACCCTTCCATCTAACTCGATGGTATTTGCACTTGCCTGCGTCTGCAAGGCCGCCCGCCTCTTTACGGGCTCACGATACGCTGTGGGCTGCTCCATCAAAGCATTATTTTGTTTCGATGATGGGAGCTGCGTAATTTGGGATAGCATGTCACCAAACTGAAGCGACATTTCAGCTCTGTCGCTTGCCGTTGAATTGGCGTTCGAAACCATTTGAGCAGCAAGACTTTCCGTTTCAATTTCAACAAAACGCTGACATTTCTCACACATGTCACAATGTGCAGAGACCATCAGTGATATAGCAGGTGACAATGTGCCCTCAACAAAATCTTTAAGTTGCTGGGCACTTGGGTGAAACCTAATCATTATCGTTTAACATGACCTTTAATCGTTGAAGTGCCAAACGTGTCCGCGACTTTACTGTACCTAATGGAATTGAAAGCTCATCGGAGACTTCTTGTTGTGACTTGCCATCAATATAAATAGCTTCAACCACTGCTTTTTGTTTTACAGGTAATGATTCGAACAAATGGCCAATCTGCTCTAAAGTAACTTGTTCGTCGAGTGGCGCCTCGTTTGCATCGGCTGTTTGCTCGCATAAAACTGGCCATAAATCGTCAGAACAAACATCCTCTTTCCTATTCCGCAGCTTTCTAAGCATATCAAAGCGGATGTTACGCGCAATTGTGAAAATCCACGTTGACGGAGAACCTTTTTCTGCATTGAACAGATGCGCTTTCTGCCACACATTTGACATAGTATCTTGTACCAGTTCCATGGCCAGTGCCTCATTACCCATCTGTTTGAGTGCGTAAGAGCGCAGCCGAGGCGCGAAATAGTTGAACACTCTTGCAAATGAGCGCTTACATCGGGTGTCTGCAACCGCGACAAGGTAATCAGACATTTCAGTTGCACACTCTTTAGGCTTGATTGTGCTGTTGCTTTGTTCCAAAGGAATTCCAACTAACATAAGATTCGTCCGCTTTTCCGTTTTGATTGTATCATTCTACGGCGTTATGACTTAAAACGTATGCGAAAATCGCTAATATTGGATTACGAATTTGTAATGTCTTTAACCGACTCAACGACTAAGCAATTAATGCAGAGAGATAGTTCAGTAAACTGGTACATTCTCTTTGCGCTAAAAAGTGCTGTTTTTGCGAGCCGTCTACTGGCAATAATTCTAACCACCGATTTAATACCCAATTAGGGCAATCAAACTTTGGTGATTCATAAAGCGATGCCAACTCTTCGTAATTTCCAAATATTTCTTTAAGTCGCTCGTCCATAGGCGCTATTTGTTGAGGAGCCAAATCGCACTGCCAAGGTTCTAACACCTTGCAACTACCGGTACGAAGACCATCTTTTTCAACTTCTATGCTACTTACCTCAACTAAATGAGAACCAGCAACCTTTATGCCAAGCAACCCATCATCGAGCATGTCGAAGTCAACAACCTGCGCATAAGTACCTATTTTATGAATATGCTCATTCAAATTTTTGTCACCGTTAGCATTAAGCATACACATCACAAAGCCTTTATTTTCAGCACATGCCTGCTTAACCATTCGCACGTATCGTGGCTCAAAAATGCGCAATGCCATTCTACCTTCCGGCAAAAGGTGCGCAGATAAAGGAAATAAAGGAAAACGTTCTACACTCATACTCAGCACTTCCGAAAACACGAAAATAATTACGCAAGTGAGAACAATTAGGATCGAATGGGAAAATTTTTCACATATAAATGGAAAAACATGATCTTTAGCACGACGATTAATGTAATTTAGTTTTTAAATAAAACATTAACAGATTTCATATCAGAGACTTGCAATTTGAACGTGAAAATAACCGCGAATTTTTTTAAGCGTCGACATTACCGATATGCAAATCTGATTTTGAATTATGAGTTAAGGAAAGGCCATGGACGTCATTGGACGCTTTTGTAAAATTTACACAGACATATGTCAAATTTCTCCAGACGACCTAGAACATATCTATGCCGACGACATACTGTTTATCGACCCAATCACTACACACCATGGCATTGATGAAGTAAAACGCTATTTTTCCAACTTATTGACGCAAGCCGAAAGCTGTAAGTTCGACATTGCGGACATTTTTACTTGCTCGCCCAATGGCTCAAAAGAGCATCCATCAAGTCATTCAAAGGTTACCCATATCGCAAACTGGACGATGACCCTTACGCTGAAAGATAGTGATAAGCAAATTACGCTAGATGGCACCACGCAACTTGGTGTCAGCGATGACAGCATTATTTACCACAAAGATTATTACGACTTGGGCGAAATGGTCTATGAGCACGTACCCATCCTAGGTTTTGTCGTTAAAAAAATTAAAGGGAAGCTAGCAAAGTGAAAAGTATTCTAATTACTGGCGCCACATCGGGTATTGGTAAAGCATTAGCAATAAAGGCTGCAAACAGCGGTTATCAAGTGATTGCCTGTGGTCGAAATGAAGACACACTCAACGAGCTCAGTAAGTACAATAATATTAGCGCATGCCAGTTCGATGTCACTGATCTTGACGATACTCGACGGGCGCTAGCAACGGTTAAGTTTGACATTGCTGTACTCAACGCTGGTACCTGCGAATATGTAGATATCGACGACTTCGAGCCAGACATGTTTCGCCGCGTATTTGAACCTAATTTCTTTGGCGTTGTTCATTGTGTAGACGCTCTTCTTCCACGACTTAAGCAAGGCGACAAGCTTGTGATTGTTGACAGCATGGCTCGCCTACTTCCTTTTACGCGAACGCAAGCGTACGGTGCGAGCAAAGCTGCCCTACATTATTTTACTAAATCATTAGAAGTAGACCTTCACCACAAAGGCGTGAAAGTGCAAGCGGTGTCTCCTGGATTTGTAGAAACGCCCCTCACAGATAAAAACGATTTTGAAATGCCAATGAAAATTAGCGCTGAAGAAGCCGCTAACGCTATGCTTAAAGGAATAGAGGGCAACAAACAAACAGTTTTCTTCCCTCGGTTCTTTGGTTTTATTCTGCGCTTTATGCATATACTGCCAACCCCACTGCAAAAGCGATTGTCGTTGGCAATGAGAGAAAAACAATAAGAGAAGATGAATGAACAATAAGATTGCCATCATTGGCACAGGTATTTCTGGTTTGACCTGCGCGCACCTTCTAAATAGGCAGCACGATATCACAGTGTACGAAGCAAATGACTATATAGGTGGTCATACTGCAACGAAGAAAATAAGCGACAATGGGGAAACTCACCATATCGATACAGGTTTTATCGTTTTTAATGATTGGACCTACCCTAACTTTATAAAGCTCATTAATCAGTTAGATGTTGAGTATCAACCAACAGAGATGAGCTTCTCTGTAATGAGTAAAAAGGCAAACCTAGAATACAACGGCAATAACTTAAACAGTTTATTTGCACAGCGGCGTAATATTCTGAGGCCTAAATTCTGGCGTATCGTGAAAGACATATTGACGTTTAACAAAGCGTGTAAAGCGATGGTCGCAGAAAACCGTGATACTTCTTCACTTACGTTAGAAGACGTCATTAGAGAATTAAAACTAAGCGATGACTTTGCACGTTATTATATTTTGCCTATGTGCGCCGCAATTTGGTCCAGCAGCTTAGAGCAAACGAGAAAGTTTCCACTCACGTTCTTTTTGCAGTTTTTCAACAACCATGGCTTGCTCAATATTACCGACCGTCCTCAGTGGTACACAATTAAAGGTGGGTCAAGCCAATACATTCCGCCTTTAATCGCACCATTTGAGTCTAAGATAAAACTATCGACGGCCGTTCTGTCGGTAGCGAAAAGCGATGATAAGTGGCAGGTTACCGACTCTTCAGGCAACGCTGCGATGTATGATCATGTGGTATTTGCGTGCCACAGTGACCAAGCGTTAAAAATGATTCACTCACCGACTTCGCTGCATCGAGATATCCTTGGAAATATCCCTTACGCAGAAAACGACGTGGTGATGCACAAAGATATTTCACAGCTGCCTAAAAGAAAATTAGCTTGGGCGAGTTGGAATTACAGCTTAAAAGAAGACGCAAGTGAGGAAGCCCGCCCCGCTTCTGTCACTTATAACATGAATATTCTTCAACGCCTTGAAGCACAAAGCACCTACTGTGTAACGTTAAATAATACTGCGGAAATAGACCAAAAGAGTATTCTTCGAAGCTATCAGTACGCACATCCGCAATACAGTGCCAGCATGGTCAACGCCCAAGCAAGAAGAAATGAAATTTGTGGCGTAGACAACTTACATTTTTGTGGAGCCTACTGGTATAACGGTTTTCATGAAGACGGCGTAACTAGCGCACTTGATGTTTGTTCTCGCTTTGGTGAAGCCCTGTGATAGAAAGTGCCATCTACAAGGGTAAGGTTTATCACCAACGGTTTAAGCCTACTCAGCATAAATTTGACTATGACATTTATTTATTTTGGCTAAAGCTTGAGAGCAACGAACTCGAAACCTTGTCCAGTACGTTAAAACGCTTCTCTGCATACAACAAGGCTAGAGTGCGTTTCAAGCGTGAAGACTATTTAGGTGATCCCTCTTTACCTCTAGGTCAGGCAGTAATAGACAGAATGACAGAGTTAAACGGAGGGAAGACGCTTCAAGGCGATGTCTTTATGCTGGGACAACTGCGTATGTGGGGGCTGTATTTCAGCCCGGTGAATTTCTATTACCTACGCAATGCCGAAGGTAAGTATACACATATGCTTGCCGAAGTAAGTAATACGCCGTGGAATGAGCGTCATCACTACCTTGTAAATCTAGATACTCAAGACGATACGCCAAAAGCTTTTCATGTTTCCCCGTTTAATCCAATGGATATGACCTACAAATGGTCGATATCGCAGCCGTCGACTAGACTGTCACTTGCGATGGATTGTGTAAGAGACGACAAAGAGTTCAGTGCAGGGATAAATTTGACTAAATTTACTTTAGATAATGCGAATCTATCTGCGGCACTTAAACGTATACCCAGTATGACAATAAAAACTGTGGCTGGAATTTATTGGCACGCGCTTAAACTATTGCTTAAACGAACGCCACTGTATACACACCCAGAAAAAAGTCAGGAACAATAACAATGTCTTTTGGTGAATCTGTACTACTGACCACCTCAGAGGTCTCCTTTGTAGATAAAGCGTGTAGAACTCTATTCCTACAATGCTTAAAACAACTGCCTTTTGGCAGTTTAACCATTCAAGAAAACGGCGATGTCGTTGCGCGTTTCGGCACAGACGAAAGCGATTTGCGTGCAACGGTAAATATCAAGGATGTACAAGCCTATCGACGCTTATTGCTTGGCGGAAGTGTGGGCGCCGGAGAAGCATTCATGGACGGGTTATGGGACAGTGACGACGTAACAGCCGTGGTAAGAGTGTTTGCTAGGAATTTATCTACCCTTGACGAATGGGAGAATAAATTTAAATGGGTGACTATGCCCATCAACAAGATTCAACACTTTGCACGTCGAAATACAAAGGACCAAGCCAAGAAAAATATCGAGGCGCATTACGATCTGGGTAATAAGCTTTATACCCGCTTCCTTGACCCAACAATGATGTATTCGTCAGCCATATACCCAGATCCGAATGCAACTCTCAATGATGCACAAAATTACAAGCTCAAAGCCATTTGCGACAAGTTACAGCTTAGCGAAACCGATCATCTTCTAGAGATTGGCACGGGCTGGGGCGGGCTAGCCGTCTATGCTGCTAAGCATTATGGTTGCCGCGTAACGACCACTACCATTTCAGAAGAGCAGCATGCATGGGCAAAAGAATGGATTGCCCGAGAAGGACTTGAAAGCAAAATCACTTTGCTGAAAAAGGATTATCGCCTACTTGAAGGCAAGTACGATAAGCTCGTGTCTATCGAGATGATTGAAGCTGTAGGCAAACAATTTTTAGGAAATTTCTTTGAGAAATGCTCGTCACTTTTAAAAGACGATGGCCTAATGCTGCTTCAGTCAATAACCATTGATGACAGACGTTACGACAGCTATTCAAATAGTGTCGACTTTATTCAGAAATATATCTTTCCGGGTGGATTTTTACCTTCTCAGCACCAGCTTAACGCTCACCTGAAAAAGTACACTAATATGATGATTCGTGACTTACACGACATCGGGATTGACTATGCGAAAACACTGAACCATTGGTATGAAGCATTTATCTCTGCAAAAGATGAGCTTTTAAACGACGGTTATGACGAGCGTTTTATGCGGATGTGGACCTACTACCTGAAATATTGTGAAGGTGGTTTTTTAGAAAGGACAATCAGTACCGTTCAGCTTGTGATTTCAAAGCCTCATTACAGACTTGATTTGGCTCGTGTTTAACAACGCTAATTATCGATAGTAGTGACATCGAGTAGGGTGAGGCGTCACCGCCTCATCCCTCTCACAGAACCGTACATACGGGCCTCGTATACGGCTCATG
>NZ_JANHZQ010000057.1:0-24850 GCF_041414725.1 Alteromonas sp. DY56-G5
TGAACACTCCGAATTTCACTATGCCTATTAGATCAAAGCCCCAGACTTTCGTCTAGGGCTTTTTCAACAGTCTGAAAGCCCTATCGGGCTTTTTTTAATGACTAAGCAAGCTCGTTACTTAGCGTTGGTGCTTTCAAAGATTTTATCTGCCGATGCGGCAACAAAGCCTTTGTAAAGCTTGCCATCAGGCATTTCATAGCGTTGTGCAAACTCGTAGAAGCAGCTTGGAATTGCCACAGTTTCGTCGCTAAACGCTACGTCAGCACGGTCAGCCATCGTTGATGATTGTGCTAAAAATACGTCTGGCCCACCTTTAATTTCGCCGCCTGAGGTGTTCAGCACAAAGCCTGCTTCTTTAAGCAATGTGTTTACGTCGGTAAGCTCGTCAGTACGGGTTAAGTGATTAACACTTACCGTAAAGTGGTTAGCACGGAAGCCCCATGCCGCCATCCACGCCGCGTATTCTGATTCGCTAAGCAGTGTGTCGTATTCTGCTTTAGTAACGTCCCAATGCTTACCCGAGTACAAGAAGTTATCTGCATCCACTACAGACTCAGGCATTTGATCAACCATCTTCTTGATAATTGCTTGAGCAGTTTCAGAAAGCTCATTTACACGAAGCTCACTAATAAATACTTTTGGTTTAGTATCGTCAGGGTGCTCGAAATGCTTTGCAGTAAGCTTTTTCGCCTCAAAGTCATAGTCGCCTTTAGCTTCATAACCCAATGCTAAGAAGTGCGCAGCAAGCTTGTCTAAGCGGGTTTTATCAAGAGCAAAAGTTCGAAAAGCTACATGGTCGTTAACGATGTCGTTCGTGTTTTCTTCACCCGCCAAAAGTGCATGAATTTTATGCGCTGAGGGAGTGATGGTAACGTAATCGTCCCACATGTTGCTAAACAACGTATCGATGTTGCTATGCATGGTGGTAGGGTCCTTTCTGTCGTTGACTATTTTTAAACGAATAGTTCGTATAGGGTTGGTACTAAACTGGCCGACACAAAAATCATGTCGGCCTTTTTGTAACGTGAAAAGCTTGGGTTACATCGACAAGCCTGGGCTTAATTTGCCCGGCATAGTAACTTTATCAAGCTCAACTGAAGCAACTGGATACGCACAGTAGTCAGCTGCATAAAACGCGCTTGCTCTGTGGTTACCACTGTCGCCCACGCCACCAAATGGCGCTGCGCTGCTTGCACCTGTAATAGGTCTATTCCAGTTTACGATGCCCGCGCGAATGCGTGCGAAGAAGTAGCGATAATCTTCTTCGTTGTCGCCTAGAAGACCTGCTGATAAGCCAAAGCTGGTGTTATTCGCTTCTTCAATCGCAGCGTCGAAGTCGCTGTAACGAATTACTTTAAGTAGTGGACCAAAGTGTTCTTCGTCAGGCAGTGAAGCAAGCATGTCAGTCACATCAATGATGCCAGGAGTAGCAAAACCTTTGTTCTCGTCTTTTTGTTCAAGGCGAACCAGTACTTTACCACCAAGGTTTTCAAGCTCTTGCTGTGCTTTTACCATCAGTGCAGCGGCATTGCTTGAGATCATTGCGCCCATAAATGGTTGATCTTCAGCGTCATAATCACCCACCTTAATATTCTTGGTCACTTCGATTAAGCGAGCAAGGATTGCATCACCCTGTGCATCGGCTGGTAAGAATAGGCGACGTGCACACGTACAGCGCTGACCGGACGTAATGAAAGCAGATTGAACGATGTCATGTACGGCAGCATCAACATCAGCCACATCTTTAACAATGAGTGGGTTGTTACCACCCATTTCAAGAGCCAAAATTTTACCTGGGTGACCTGCGAACTGCTCGTGCAAGATTTTTCCTGTGCGTGAGCTACCCGTAAAGAAAAGACCATCGATATCGTTATGCGACGCCAAAGCCTTACCTGTTTCAACTTCACCTTGTACTAGGTTGAGTACACCCGCTGGCAGGCCAGCAGCATTCCATAGCTTCACCATTTCTTGTGCAACCATAGGCGTCAAATCGCTTGGTTTAAACACAACTGTGTTACCTGCAATAAGGGCTGGAACAATGTGTCCGTTTGGCAGGTGGCCAGGGAAGTTGTATGGGCCAAATACAGCAACAACGCCGTGAGGCTTGTGTCGAATGAAGGCTTTACCTACAGGCATTGGGTTTTCAACGTTACCCGTGCGTTCAAAATAGGCTTTTTCAGAAATACCAATTTTGCCCATCATGGCGCCAACTTCAGTGGCAGTTTCCCACTCTGGCTTGCCCGTTTCTTTAGCCATAACTTTGGCAAGGTGCGCTTTAGCTTCTTCTAGCTTAGTGCCATAAACCTTAATAATTTCAAGACGCTCTTCAACGGTTTTCATGCTCCATGCTGGAAGTGCAGCACGAGCAGCGTTAATTGCGTCATCAATTTGAGAGGCTGTCGCAGACTTACCTTCCCAAATCACTTCGTTTTTTGCAGGATCAATTGACGCTAAGTCATGACCTTGTCCGGCAACCCATTCACCGTTGATAAAATGTGTATGTAGCATAGTGGGTGTCCTTTTAATCTCTGAATGTAACGGGGGCGAAGCGTACGTGCTCTCCCTCTTTGACATTCAATGCAGCAGCGGCTTGGCGAGATAGTACGGCAACTTGCTTTTCTTCGCTTACCGTCATCTCGGTGGCAACTGCACGAAAATCAGATACTGATGTATTAATGATGTAGTGCGTTTGCCCTTGGGCAGCAGCGCTATCGTCTATCACTACAGGCAGTTTTAAGCTCGACTGAGCCGTGCGGATGTGGCTTAAGTTTGCTTCTACCGTTGGGCCTGCGTCGAAAATGTCTACGTAGCCGCGGCAAGAAAAGCCTTCTTCTTCAAGAAGCTGAAGAGCAGGGCGTGTTTTGTCATGGACTTTGCCAATGACTTCCTGCGCTTCTTTGCTAAGCAGATTTACGTATATCGGGTACTTCGGCATAAGTTCAGCAATAAACACTTTATTACCAATGCCAGTTAAGTAGTCGGCAGTAGGAAAATCCATAGAGAAGAAATGGGTTTCCAACCACTCCCAAAACGGTGAGCGTCCTTCTTCGTCACTCACACCGCGCATTTCAGCAATAACTGTCTCTGAGAAGCGTTCACGGTGCTCCATCAAAAACAAAAATCGAACTTTTGAAAGGAAGCGGCCGTTTATGCCGCCGCGGGCTTGTTCGCGAAGAAACAGCGTACATATTTCAGTAACACCGGTGTAGTCATTACAAAACGTTAGAATGTCTACCGTGTTGTGAATGTTGAGCTCGCGCGAGGCGTGCACTACTTTGCTTAAGTGGTAATGATAGAACGCATCGTCTATACCAACAGCCGCTTCAATACCTGTTGTTCCCACTACCTGTCCGGTAGTGGTGTCTTCCATCACAAACAAGTATGACTCATCGCCAGGTTCGGTTACGTCTGGTTTGTTAAACGCAGTTTCTGCACGATCAATTTTACGCTGCAGCAACTCGTCGTTGACAGGTAAAGACGTAAAGCCAATACCTGATTCAACGGCGATTTCTTTAAGCGCGTTATAGTCGGCCTTCGTGATAGGGCGAATGATATTCATGTTCGCTACTCGTGTTGTAATTATTCGGCGTTTACAACGGCAGCTACGGCGCGTTCAAAACGTGCAAGACCTTCTTTAATGTCTGCATCAGGAATAACCAGTGAAGGTGCAAAACGAATAACGTTCATGCCAGCAACAAGACACATAAGGTTCTCTTTCGTTGCAGCCATCATGAAGTCACGTGCACGGCCTTGGTATTTCTCATTTAACGCACAACCTAACAGCATGCCTTGACCACGTACTTCTTCAAATACGTTGTACTTTTCATTGATAGCACCTAGTAGTTCACGGAATAGGGCTTCTTTCTTAAGTACACCTTCAAGCACTTCTGGCTGGTTCACGATATCTAACGCTTTTTCCGCAACAGCACAGGCTAGTGGGTTACCACCGTAAGTGCTACCGTGGGTTCCTGGTTTAAGGTGTGCAGCGATGTCTGCTGTGGTAAGCATGGCACCAATTGGGAAGCCGCCACCAAGAGATTTCGCGGTTGTTAGGATATCAGGTGTTACGCCAAGACCCATGTAGGCATAAAGGTGACCAGTACGACCAACACCCGACTGAACTTCGTCAAAAATAAGTAATGCGTTGTGCTTGTCACAAAGTTCGCGAACGCCTTTTACGAAATCTACATCAGGTGGAATAATACCGCCTTCACCCTGAAGCGGTTCCATCATTACCGCGCAGGTTTTGTCAGAAATTAGCGCTTCAAAGGCAGCTAGATCGTTGTAGTCACAGTGGTCAACAGCGCCTGGCTTAGGACCAAAACCGTCAGAGTAAGCAGCTTGACCACCTACTGTTACGGTAAAGAAGGTACGGCCGTGGAAACCTTTATTGAAAGCGATGATTTGGTTTTTGTCTTCACCGTGCTTGTCCAGCGCCCAGCGACGAGCTAGCTTCAATGCTGCTTCGTTCGCTTCTGCGCCTGAGTTTGCGAAGTAAACTCTATCTGAAAACGTTGCGTCATTTAGCTTTTTAGCTAAACGAAGAGCTGGCTCGTTAGTGAAAACGTTGCTTAAGTGCCAAAGCTTGCTGCCTTGTTCATTAAGAGCTTTCACAAGCTCTGGGTGACAGTGACCTAAAACGTTAACTGCAATACCGCCTGCAAAGTCGATGTACTCAGCTCCATCTTGATCCCATACGCGTGAACCTTCACCTCGAACAGGTACCATACCTGCTGGGTTATAGTTAGGAACCATTACATCATCAAATGTAGCGCGAGTTACGTTCATCTTTGTTACCTCTGCGTTGGGCGCCAATCACACTGTGTGATTTGGCCTATCGAATCTATGAGCACATTTTAGTACTACTTTGGTCGATAAGCGTTAATTGGGCGCGTAAAAACTAATCGGATTTGTTCAACAGTATGCCATTTTTTTTAACATTTGTCTTCTATGCAAAAGGCTGCAGCCCTTTATTTATAAGGACTGTGGCTTAATTTGCAGGAAAAGTGAATAACTATTAACTACTGGGCTATATCAATAAGTAATAATCAATTTTTGCGCTGAGAAAAGGGCTACATACGGGTTTTAATGCACTGTGAGGCAATAAGAAAGGGGGGATAGGGCTGGAAGCCTTACCTGTTTAATGTCGCTAAAAACGGGCAAGGCATTGAGCAATCGTCAATAATTTAGGGCATCATGCACATTAAATGAAAAATGTGCATAACGAGTGCATGAATATCCACTAAAAAATTAATGGTTTTCTTCGTTTTTCACCAAAGGAAGGGTGAAAATATCAATGGTTTTGAGTTTTTCGAGTGCACCTGCAGGGTAGCGTTGCTCCATGAAAAGCGGCTTTACTTCTTTCATTTCAACAAGCTTTAACTGATGTAACATCCGAACTTGTGTGTAGGTTCGGGCTTGATGAAGTACCTTACTGAGTGTTTTAGGCTGTGCAGGTACTTTATCGGCACACGCTCGCATCGGTTCTGCAATAGGCAAGCGCATTAAATGCATCCACTCCAGAATATCCGCGCTGACTGCATCTGCGAATTCTTGCTGTAGTGCAATAAGGTGGTTGGCTGAAGGAGCCACTTTGAGTAGCGCTTCATGTCGCTTTTGCTCTTTGTCTTTCTGGCATTCTTGCAACAGATGTAGCTGAATTTTATCGAACAGTTTGAAGTAAAGTCTTGTTACGACACAACGCCCCAAATTACTAAGCATCGCAAGGGTATAAGCCTGGTTTTTGTTTAGATCCGTAAGCGCTGCAAGGCGTTTCGCCGTTATGGCAACGCCAGTCGTATAAGGCGTAAGCTTTTGTTTAATTAGCGGGTAAGGGTCGGTAATCTGAGGCATAGCACGCTTTAAGATGAGCGACGGTATCAATGTGCGTAGGTTTTCAATACCCAAAAAGCTCAATGCTGTGCGCAGTGTCTCTACAACAATGATACGCCCACGGGAGTCTTTGCGTCTAAATTGTGGAGTATTCACCACAACGATCAGTTCATCATAAAGCCATGGCATGGTTGCGGCAATTGGCTCTAGTTTCGAAACCGAGCATGCTTTCACGGAAAGTGCATCAAGAAGCTCGCCGATATTTTCGGGCAAGTTAAGTACGTTTTGAACGAGCTCGTCGGTATAGCTTAGCTGCTCTGTTAATTCACCTAGAAGGATCTCGTGAAGATGGTGACTCACTGATTCAAGGTATGACGCTTCGGTTTTCTCTTGAAGGCGCTTGTTTTCAATCGCCACTTTTTCAACGTGCAGTAGCAGCCTGCGCGCATCACCTTGCTCCGATTGCTCGAAGCTTACTTCTCCCACCTTGCGCCTTCCTAGCATTTCCAGCACTCGCTCTGGCGATATGATCATATTTTCAAAACGATCATCTATCGTGGGCGGTGTGGTTGCCCCCATTGTCATATTAAAAGCACTCCTGCTCATAACTTTTTGGTGAACGGCAATATTATCGTACATCAGGGGCCTTTATTACTTTCGCTACGGTAATGATAAAAATGGTAGCTACTGCTTGAAAGCAAGCCTTATTTACCCTGCAACTGTTGATATTGCGTGTGCGATGCTTCGTATAATCTTTATTCAGCGCATTGGCTAAAACGAATTATGAAAAGTTAAACGAAAAATCAGTGAATTGCGAGTAATTCTGGCCTTCAAGCGTAACCTTTTACACTATAGAAGCGTATCGGCATCAAACTCGTATACTTAAATTGATTTAAACTGAAGAAACGCATCCAGTACGCTATGACCGTGTTCGGTAAGTAGTGACTCGGGGTGGTACTGCACGCCCCAAATAGGGTGATGATTATGGGAAATTGCCATGATTTCCTTTGTGCCCTTTGCGGTTTCACACCATGCATCAACACTCAGTGAGGCAGGTAGCGATGCGGGATCTAAAACCAATGAGTGGTAGCGCGTCACGTTAAACGGGTTAGGTAAGCCTTTGAACAGGCCACTGTTGCGGTGTGTTAGGGATGAAACTTTTCCATGCTTAATCTCTTGTGCACCTACTACCTTGGCACCAAACACTTGACCTATAGCTTGATGACCCAGGCATACACCTAAAATAGGTATCTTGCCTGCAAAATGTTCAATCGCAGATAAGCTGATGCCTGCTTCGTTTGGCGTGCATGGTCCCGGTGAAATAACTAACTGTGAAGGCATTAAGCGAGATATGTCGTCTAAGGTCAGTGCGTTATTTCGCACCACTTCAACGTCGACGCTGAGCTCAGTGAAATACCGAGCGAGGTTATGAGTGAACGAATCGAAGTTATCAATTAACAGCAACACAGCAGTGCTAGTCCTTGGTATTTCTAAGTTGCGAAGGTTTTAGCCATGAAGGATTAAATGAACCCTTCATGGCGTGTAGCAAGATGTTGGAATTCGGCTGTTATGGCTTTGGAATAAAGCCGACTGCTTTGTATACTTTAGCCAAAGTTTCAGCCGCTCGCGCTGACGCTTTCTCAGCACCCTGACGCATTACGTCGTCAAGATATGCTCTGTCTGCGCGAATTTCAGCATAGCGGGCCTGAATGGGTTCAAGTAGAGCAACTACAGCGTCTGCAACATCACCTTTAAGGTGGCCATACATTTTGTCAGTATATTCAGGCTCAAGCTCTTTAATTGATTTACCCGTCGCAAGTGAAAGTAGGGTCAGTAAGTTAGACACGCCTGGTTTTTCAGTTGGGTTAAAGTAGATATTAGCTTGCTCGTCAGAGTCGGTCACGGCACGTTTGATTTTCTTGGCTAACTTCTTAGGATCTTCTAATAAGCCGATGAAGTTATTCGGGTTGTTGTCAGACTTAGACATCTTCTTTTCAGGCTCTTGAAGGCTCATGATGCGCGCGCCAAAGTCTGGGATATACGGGTCAGGTAGACGAAATACATCGCCGTATAGATTGTTAACACGTGTAGCAATGTCACGAGTCAATTCAAGGTGCTGCTTCTGATCTTCACCTACCGGTACTTTATCTGCTTGGTATAGCAAAATATCTGCTGCTTGGAGTACAGGGTAGCTGTATAAGCCTACATTAATGTTATTTTCGTTCTTCGCAGACTTATCTTTGAATTGAGTCATGCGATTAAGCTCACCCATTTGGGCGTAACAATTCAATACCCAAGATAGCTGTGCATGTTCAGGCACATGGGATTGCAAAAACAGAGTACTTTTTTGTGGATCAATACCGCAAGCAAGGTAAAGAGAAAGGCCGTCTAGACAAGCTTCAGCAAGCTGCTTAGGGTCTTGTCGTACAGTAATAGCATGCAAATCCACTATCATATATAAGCAGTCGTGGTCGTCTTGCATGGAAACCCACTGTTTAAGTGCACCCATGTAATTGCCAAGGGTAAGTTGTCCTGAAGGCTGACAGCCACTTAATACAACGGGTTTATTACTCATTTCTTTTTACCTGTAATACGTTAAATACTGTGAAAATAAAGCTTCAAAAATTATGCTTTAGACATTGACGCTAGTTCATTGCGCATTTGCTCAATGACATCGCTGTAGTCGGGTTGAGAAAAAATAGCCGAACCAGCCACAAACATATCCGCGCCCGCTTCCGCTATTTCGCGAATGTTATCGACTTTTACGCCACCGTCAATTTCAATTCGAATATCGTAGCCGCTTTCTAATACACGCTGTTTCACTGCGCGCACTTTATCTAAGGTGCTAGGAATAAACTTTTGACCACCAAACCCTGGGTTAACCGACATAATAAGAATGTGGTGCAGTTTGTCCATGACGTGGTCAAGATAATGTAGTGGCGTTGCTGGGTTAAATACGAGCCCCGGCTTGCAACCTGCATCGATAATAAGCTGCAGAGAGCGGTCTATGTGCTCAGACGCTTCTGGGTGAAAACTAATATAGCTAGCCCCTGCATTCGCGAATTTTTCAATTAAATCATCGACGGGTTTCACCATTAGGTGCACATCAATGGGAGCGGTAATACCGTAGTTTCTTAAGGCCTCGCAAATCATTGGCCCAAACGTAAGATTGGGTACATAGTGGTTATCCATTACATCGAAATGCACCACATCAGCGCCAGCCTCTAATACCTTTTCTACGTCTTCGCCAAGTCGAGCGAAATCGGCCGATAATATTGATGGAGCAATTAGGAATGGTTTCATTGCATGTCCTTTCATTCTAAAAACAACAAGGTGCGTTGCCACTTACGTTTCACCTTTGCGAAAGTTTACCCAAATCCGTGCTTCTTTACTATGCAAAGGGTTAATCAGCGTTAATTTCGCGGAAATTTAAGATAAACGGACTTTGTCAGAGCATTGCCCAATTTTGGTGAGCGCGCGTTATGTTGGTGCATTTTTACGCAGCGTTTTTTTGTTTCGGTGACAGCGGATGGATTTTTTAAGAGAAATAATGCTCTAAATTTCAATTGGTTAATTTATTTTTTGCGAGTTTTTTTGATGAACCATAAATGGGCATCAACTTTGCGTTATCCAGTCCAAAAAAGAAAACACAGACAGAAAAAACGAATTACAACAAGTTTGAATTTGACTGGAGAACACACATGAAAACATCTACAAAAAGAACAATACTTGCCGCTGCTATTTCTTCAGCATGTCTGTTAACAGCCATGCCTAGCTATGCAGAAGGCTCATTTACGGCTAATGCGAGTGCAACAAGCAACTACATTTGGCGTGGTTTAACACAAACGACCAACGAAGCTGCTGTTCAGGGCGGTATCGACTACGCGCATGAAAGTGGTTTTTATGCGGGTACGTGGGCGTCTAACGTGAACTACGGTGCAGGCGACGTGTATTCATACGAGCACGACATGTACTTCGGTTTTTCAGGTGAAGCTGAAGGCATTGCGTACGACTTCGGTTATCTTTACTACAACTACGATGACGAAGCGAACTTTGACTTTGCAGAAGTTTATGGCTCTGTCGGTATGGGTGGGTTAAGCCTTACTGTATACCTTTTAGCGCATACTGAAGCTGACGAAGGCGAAGGGCAGGACTTTGGTTTTGCTCAAGCGTCTTATACGTCTCTTGGTTATACCACAGAAATCTTAAATGGCACTGAGCTTGGTTTCCATGTTGGTTATTACGAAGGTGACTTCGCTGAAGCGTTCAACGGCGTTGAAGGCTACATGGACTATGGTATTTCAATCGCAAAAGACGGCTTTAGCTTCGCAATCACGGGTACTGACCTTGATGACATGGGCGGTGACGACGAGTTTGATAACGATGCAGTTAAATTTACTGTAGCCTACTCAGTAGATTTCGAACTATAACGACCTTGTTGACGAGGCCATTGGATGGCCTTAAAAAAACGTTGAGTAGTAAAAGCCTAATGTGTTTTCGTTAGGCTTTTCATTTTTCAATAACAACGCATTTTTAACTTGTTCACAACGTGCTTTTGATTATAATGAGATTAATTTTTAAACGAGTGTAAGGAGTATTCAGGATGAAGGTTCTTCCATTTTTTGCGATCTGCGGAGCGGTAGCGCTAATTAGCGTTGCGGTTACAAGTACGCCAAATTCTCACTCGTCGGTATGTGAATTCCAACCTGTTACGGAATTCAACCCAAAACTCCCTGCAAGCCACATCCAAAACCAATGCGCCCGTCATCAAGAGGGGGTGGAAGAAGTTAGCTGGTTATCTTGGATTGCAGGAAAATCCCCATCTTTCCAATTTCACTTTTTAGACCTACTTGAGTTGATGCACAGCGACGAAGGTAATCGAGATTTCACCTCACCTGCTAACGATACTTAGGGGAAAATTATGCAGTCTGGTACTGGTTTTTGGTCAGTTCTAGGTAGTGTAGTTGCTAGTCTATTTGGTGTTCAGAGCCATAAAAACTACGAACGTGACTTTACTAAAGGCACTTTTATCAGCTTCGCCGTCATTGGCGTAATCTTGGTTGTGCTGTTTGTTGTTACGCTTTTTATGTTCGTTAAATGGTATACGGGCTATAGCGCATAGCAATTGCGTGAATACACATTAAAATCGTATGTGGGTAAGGCGGTCGATGCGCTACCTATAAGACGTTTTTTAGGCTCCACACACTAAACTGAAGGGCGGTGAAACGTCTTCTTTTTTCGAGTCTTTCGCTTTGGTGCGATGTTAGCTGGAGGGAAATAAGCCAAAATTTCATCCACAGGCTGTCGCTTTGCACCGTTTTGACTTATCGAACGCTTAACTGACAGCATACTGAAATCTGCCCCGTGATAAAGCGACCGAGTTAGCGGTAAGTCGTGATTTGAGATGAGGACGGGTATGCCTCGCTTTTTTGACGCGCGGGTGGCGAGCTCAGCCAGCTTCTCTTGAGATTCTTGTCCGAAGCTTCGCGCGGCATAGCTGGTGAACGCTGCAGTCTTGCTGATAGGAGCATACGGTGGGTCACAATAAATAACATTGCCACGCCTAGCTCTAGAAAAAACCTTTTCAAAAGGAAGACAAGTAAACGTCGCTTTTTGCGACTTTTCCGAAAACACAAACATCTCGTCTTCTGGAAAGTAAGGTTTTTTATAGCGGCCAAAAGGTACGTTAAAACGCCCTTGAAGACTATAACGACATAATCCGTTGTAACCGTGACGGTTCAAATACAAAAAGAGAATGGCGCGATAATATTCATCTTGTGTGGCGTTAAACTCTTCTCGTAAAGCGTAATACATTTTTTCTTCGTTGCGTTTTCCGTCGAAAAATGAGCGTGCATCGTTAATCAGTGCATCGGGCTGCGCTTTAAGGAAATTGTATAAGTTGATGAGATCAGGATTGATGTCATTAAGCAGGTAGCGTTTGTATTGCGTATTCAGAAATACAGATCCGGCACCAACAAACGGTTCAATGAGTTTATTGGCTTGCGGTAATCTGGCCTGAATATGCTCAACCAAGCTGTATTTGCCACCGGCCCATTTTAAAAAAGCCCGGTTTTTTTTCTGCATCATGCTTAAACGTTACTACCTAGACGGAATGAAGACGGTGGTTTTTCCGTGCGCCGCCGTTCCAAGGGAAAGGGTCGTCTTTATACTTTTATGCTGATCAGTATCAGATATCACCACACTAAAGGTAGATTGTAACTTTCATCAGTAAAACGGACAACCAACAAGTGTCGCAAGAACGGAATTTTGCTCATTTACTGGAAATATTATGGCCACCCGGTTGTGAAATGACTTAATTTTGCGCTTTGCTCATCTCTGAGAGGATTTGGTTTCCTCGCTTTATAAAAGCATTTTGTTTACCTGGATATTCGGGTAAATTTGTTCGTGCTTGTTGCGCTTGAGATAACGACGTGTAGATTTGCCTGTTAACTACTACAAACCAGTCGCCACCATAGCGCGTCGTTTTATAAATTCGCGTTTGCTCAGTTAGATTGTTTTCTCGTAGGAACTCACTGAGAACAGACTCATTTTTCATCGCTAACAACTGTATAGCGTAGTCATCTTCCCCAATCCAGCCTTCTTGACTCGATTCACTGGCCACTGTGGTTGGCGCTACATTATCGTTGACGCCGTCCGAGTTTGATTTGACACCTTGAGCAGATTGTTGATTACTTAGCGCACCACTGCTAACCACCTCTGAACCATTGGAATCAGTGGTATTACCTTCAATCGGGGCATTCTCAAACTGGTTATTGTCTGCCTGTTCTGAAGATGGCGTAACTTCAGGTAAGGATGAAACCGCATTTTCCCAATTGGTAATCAACGGACCGTTATCTGACGATTCATCAATTAACGAGCCACCAACGTCTGCACTATCATCATTGGGCGCGGAAACAAGCTCTACATTGCCTATTTGGTTGGTTGCTTGAGTTGCTGAGTTTGATGCTGTTGTTTCGCTTTCATCGGTTTCACCATTGCCTATAAGCTTGTTATAAGCAGAGCCGGGCTCAACCTGCGTTCTTTCAGGTTCTGGCGAAGGTTGACTAATAGGCGCAAAAATCGATGCTAATTTATCACCGTATTGCCAGTAAATAAGGCCAGAAAACGTAGCAAGGAACACGCATATAACAGCGATATAAAACCACTTAGACTTTAACGGGTTGATAAAAGTTTGCGTATTTTCACGCTGTCTATTTTCTAAATGAGCCTGAAAAGCCTCGCGACGTGAAGCAATCATTTTGTCGAGCTCTGACTCGAAGCTAGGCTGTTCGCTAATGACTGACTGGCTGCTAATTATTAGAGGGGTTTCCGTATTTTTTGCAGGAAGCCACTGCTTGGCGCGCTCAGCCCATTCGTTATTCGCGAACAAAAGCACATTTAAATGCTGTTTGTTACCAGCAAACCGACTTTGTAACACCAAGTCCCATAGTTCTTGTAGTAGTGCATCAGGAAGATTGTGGGCTTGGGTGATGGCTATAAGAATTGGACCTTCGTGACTATTTAGGTCGGAAAGTAGTTCGTTTAGAGGCCTAACGAAGCTACCCACCACTTGACCAAGAAGCTGCCGACAAAGTTGTCGACGGTAGTCAGAGGGCTCCATATTTTCTTGCGCAGTTAAATACGCAATCTCGGTATCATCGTGCTGCTGAAAGACAAAGGCTTCAAGGGTCTTTTGTTGTTGAGCAATAGACTCACCACTGACAAAAATCAGCTGAGAAGAGTAATTGACCAAATATTCCAAACGTTCATGCAGTTCACTTTGCATGGGAGTTTGCCCTTATTCACCGTTGCTTTAAAAACTGTCCTGCAACGCATTTCTTCATGATTCCAACTAACGTAGGGAAGTCAAGATAGACGCGTTGCCAGGTTGTCGCGAGGGCTAATGACTAAGAAAGGATGTCAGTAAGAATGGCGTCCGTGACGTCCTTGGTAACAACCGCTTTGCCTATGCCTTGAGGAAGTACAAATCGAATACTGCCAGCTTCCACTTTTTTATCGCGTTTCATATGCTTAACGTAGTCATCCTTTGTCATACTATTTGGGCCTGCAACCGGTAAAGCAAATGCTTCAAATAGCGACGATACGCGTCGTGTTTCTGACGCTTCAAACCACGTTAATGCTTCAGCAGCTTTACAAGCAATTATAGTACCAGCGGCTACCGCTTCGCCATGCAGCCAGTTACCGTAGCCTTGCTCGGCTTCAATAGCGTGACCGAACGTGTGGCCTAAGTTAAGAATGGCGCGTAAACCACCTTCACGTTCATCTTTTGCTACCACGTCTGCTTTGATTTCGCAGCAGCGAGAAATAGCTTGAGTAAGAATTTCAGTATCAAGCGACGTAAGCGCATCTACATTACTTTCAAGCCACTCAAAAAACGGTGCGTCGTAAATGATACCGTATTTGATGACCTCTGCCATGCCAGCAGCAAACTCTCTCGCGGGTAATGTAGCGAGGGTATCAGTATCAATGGCTACATAAACCGGTTGGTAAAAAGCGCCAATCATGTTTTTGCCGAGAGGATGATTTACCGCGGTTTTTCCACCTACTGATGAGTCGACTTGAGAAAGCAAAGTCGTAGGAACTTGAATGAAGGGCACACCGCGTTGGTAAGTTGCCGCAACAAAGCCAGTAAGATCACCAATTACACCACCGCCAAGTGCGATAAGTGTCGTATCTCTTGCAGCGTTTAGCTCAAGAAGGCGTGTCATAACCACTTCGAATTGGGCAAGATTTTTGTGTTGCTCGCCGTCCGGCAAAATAATGGTTTCAACCTGAACATTACCACACGCCGCTTTAGCGGTTTCTAAATACAGTGGGGCAACAGTTTCGTTGGTAACAATGACGGCAAGTGGGCCTTTTATATAGGCACTAAAAAGGCCAGGTTGCGAAAGCAGCCCAGCCTCTATCTGTATAGGATAGCTACGTTCTCCAAGTTCCACAGTTAAGGTTGACATTGGCGTAGCACCTCCTATTACATATTTAATTTATAAACCAATTTTACTGATAATCTGATTCGCTACAGCACGCGCACTTTGGTCGTCTGTATCAACGATGTAATCAGCAACTTCTTCGTAAAGCGGGTTGCGCATTTCTGCAAGATCGCGAAGTACTTGTTCTGGATCTTCGTTTTGTAGCAAAGGACGACGTTTGTCACGTTGTGTACGGGCAACTTGCTTATCGATTGTCGTTTGTAGGTAAACAACGATGCCGCGGGCAGATAAACGATTACGCACAGCTTTAGTTACAATAGAACCGCCGCCAGTAGCAAGTACAATACCTTGCTTATCTGTCAAATCGTTAATGACGTTTTCTTCGCGTTTACGGAAACCGTCTTCGCCTTCAAGGTCGAAGATCCAGGCAATGTCTGCACCCGTGCGGCGCTCAATTTCCTGATCCGAATCAAAAAAGTCTAGGTGAAGTTCGTCTGCCAGATGTCTACCGATGGTACTTTTGCCAGCACCCATTGGGCCAACTAAAAAGATATTACGTTTTTCAGCCATATTTGCTTATATCACAACTTAATCATGTTAGGGGCAGTGCACTGTTGCCTTACCAGCCTACCCATTGACTCGTGCCTATTTAGTGTCCAATAAGCACCACTCCTTAAACCTCGCTTAAATTTCGAGGCGGGGATTATCTCAGTTTCATGCAAGGCGTTGCAAGTTTTGTTACTAACAAATAGCGTATACCTGTAAATTTAGTTACAAAAAAAGGCTGAAAACCAAAAAAGCGCACAAAAATGCGCTTTTTTGAAGGCTAAAAATGAGGATTATGGTCTTTCAGTGACTATCTTGGGTGTCACAAAGATAAGTAGTTCTCGTTTTTGCTGAAGTTGTGACGAGTTTCTGAAAAGGGCACCAACGACAGGCAAATCACCAAACAAAGGCACTTTCGACACGCCATCAGAACTGGTTTGTTGGAATATGCCACCTAATACGATGGTTTCGCCGTTTTCTACCAATACCTGCGTTTTAATTTCTTGGGTATCGATGGCTACGGCCTCACCAGTAGACGTAGAAACGGTTTCGCCACGGGTATCTTGCGTAACAACTAAATCCAAAATAATGCGATTATCAGGCGTAATATGTGGCGTAACTTTCAGTGACAAAACGGCTTTTTTGAACTCTACTGAAGTCGCACCGCTAGACGTTGCTTGTACGTAAGGTATTTCCGTACCTTGTTCAATGTAAGCTTCATGCTGGTTAGCAACCGTAATACGAGGACTCGCAATAATTTCGCCTTTGTTTTCAGATTCTAGTGCGGAAAGCTCAAGGTCTAATATGGTGCCATCAACCAAGCTCGCAATTTGAAAGCCAATGCTACCCGCGGCGCTGGTCACAGGCAGGTTCACATTAAGGCGATTATCAATGCTAGGCACTATGCCGCCGGCAATGGTGTCTGCGCCCTCAAGGCTTCCCGACACACCATTATCGTCTTGACGGTCGCTGAAACCCCAACGAACGCCAAGCTGCTCGTCTACATCGTCAAGCACAGTAACCATACGGCTTTCAATCAGCACTTGCTTCACTGGAATATCTAACGCATTGATGGTTTTTCTTGCTTCATCAATAGAGGCTAACGTGTCGCGAATAAGTAAAGTGTTGGTTCGTTCGTCTACTGTAACACCCCCTCGCTCAGATAAGATCCCGCCCTCTGTCGACTTTAAGATCGTGGCCAGGGCAGCAGCTTTTGCATAGTTAACAGGAATATTAACCGTATGAAGAGGCGCTAAGTCTGACACTTGCTTTTTAGATTGAAGGGCTTGGGTTTCACGAGCCGATAGTTCTTCAGCCGGTGCAATTAACAAAATGTTGCCCTCTAAGCGTTTATCCAGACCTTTAACGCGCAAAATCATGTCGAGTGCTTGATCCCACGGAACACCCGACAAACTTATCGTCACGTTTCCTGTTACGGTGTCGGTGGTCACTAAGTTAAACCCATTAACCTGCGCAATAATTTGTAAAACTTGTCTCACAGGAACATCTTGAAAATCGAGCGAAATGGGGTCGCCTGTGTATTTCTTTTCCGCTTCCAAGGCGTCTTGCTGCGCGCTGTCCATTGGCGTTATCGCCATACGAATTACGCCGTCTTTTACCGTATTTTGAACCGTAACTGGGCCCGAATAATTAACCTCAATTCGCGCGCCATCTTTATCTTCGAATGTCTCGATGGTAGAAACCAAGGTGCCGAAATCAGCCACATTAAGTTCTACCAATTGGTCTTCGCCTAACTTGGTGTTTGGTAATGTAAGGGATACTTTTCCTTGTGACTCAATAAGCTGAAGTTTTGGCGCTTGGCCCTCAAAACTCACCAGTGTTACAGCGGTATTGTTAGCTGCTTGAGTAAAGTCGATGTTTGTGACCGTGGTGGTAACGGTTGATGCATTTCGTTTAGTATCAGGGTCGACTAACAAAGGCTCTTGGGCTTTTACTGGCGAAACAAATACGGTTAATGAAAATATTGCAGCCACAGCGAAAGCCAGCCAATACCATCTAGGCACTCTACGATTCAGAGATTTGTTAAATATGTATCGTTCGGCCATGCTTACTCTCCCGCCTTCGATGCTGTAGTCATTGTTGTTGTTTTCCTTTGCCAGCAGCCCGCACCATCAGGTAATAACTGTTCAATAGTAATTGAGTCGGTGCTAATTTGCGTAATTTTGCCATAAAACAAGCCGATACGACTCCCTACTTTAGCTTTATGTAATACGCCATCGTTACTTTTCAATAATGCCCACTGCACTCCTTTAACGGCAAAGTTGCCAGTCAGTGCGAGGGCGTCCACGCCATAGGCTTCCAATGCTTCTTTAGGGCGCTGGAAGTTTGGCTGTAAACAGTTTTCTACCCGCGCTTTTGCTACTGGAGCTGCGTTGTTCTTAGGGCGATCGAACGGGCTTCTTAAGGCGCTTGCCGAATAGCTAAAAGGTGGGTGAGTCTTGAATTCTGGATACGGTTCAATTTGTGGCTGAGCACGCTCTTTAACACTTTGTGTATAGGCATGCAGATCATCGAGTTTAGGTGAACAGCCTGTTACTAACAATATGATCAAAAGAGATAAAAACGAACGAATCATTGTTCATCTCCTTCAATGTCTGTCGAGTTTTCCGAACGATAAGTTTTCGCCTGCAGCTTCAGCGACAGACCATTTGCTTCACGCTTTATGTCAAAATCGTGAAGCGTAACGATGCGAGGTAAATCCGCAACTTTGGAAACGAATTCGCCAAAGTTGTGATAGCCACCGCTTACTTCCATTTCGATAGGTAGTTCGGTGTAAAACTCTTTTGGTACTTCTTGTTGCCAGTTAAGCAACTCAAACGTGAGGCCCGATGCGGTACCAACGTAAGTGATATCGTCAAGCAAACCCGGTGTTTCGTTGCTGGTTGGAAGACTTTTCAGCATAGACGAGAAGTCTTCTTTAATTTGCGCGAGTTGGGCTTGGTAAGCTTCTAAATTAGCCGCAATGCGGTACTTTGCTTCGAACTGTAACTTTAGTTCTTGTTCTTTTAATTCAGCCGCATCTTTAATCGGTAATTTGGGGCTTATTAGCATGTAGTAGCTCAACGCACCTACCAATATTGCGACAAACGCCGCCACAACAATGCGAACTTCGTTTGGCCAAATAGCGATTTGTTCAAAGTCGAGTTCGTTGAGTTCTTTTAGTTTTGAAACATCAAACTTCATGGTTATTGCGCCTCACTACTTTCTATTTCTAGGGGAGCAACATTGGGGTTTATCGAAAACGTAAGCGTAAAGTTGCTAATCGCTCTCGCTGCACTGCTGTCAGATTTAATGGTAGAAAGCTCTGCGGCAACGAACACTTTCGAGTTGTCCAGCGCGCGCATAAAGTCGGAAAGACGATTATTCGAATCACTAGTACCTTCAATCTCAATACGGTTATTGCTTCTGGTCATAGACTCAAAGGCCACACCGGGAGGAACGAGTTTAGCAAGTTCATCAAATACTATAGGAGCCACATTGCGACTTGCTTGCAGTTGCTCAATTAATGCCATGCGCTGCTCAATGGCATTTTTACTGTCTTTAACCTTTTTTATCTCTGCAATTTGCGCATCTAAAACCGCGATTTCCCGTTCAAGGTATTGATTACGCGAGTTTTGATTACTGATTTGCTGGTCGATAGCTTGACCAATGAACCAAAAAATCAATCCTACAATGGCGGCAACGGCAAGTAGCCCTGCCAAGTATTGTTGTTTTTGATGTTGGCGCTGCTTCTCTCGCCAAGGTAGTAAATTTACATGTGCCATGGCGTGAAGCTCCGGCTCGCTAGACCTGCTGCAATCGCAAGCTGTGGTGCAATTTTGCTAAGTCTCGTGGCATCAAGTTTAGGGTTTATCGACATGTTGCTAAACGGATTGAAGCAATCAACCTCTAGGCCTAAGTCTTGTTTTAAAATGTCGACTAACGGTTCAATAGTAGCGGCACCGCCGCTAAACAGTATTTTGGTGGGGCGCTCTGCATGTAGCGTGCTCATATACATTTGTAATGCACGGTTGATATTTTGCTGTAGGTTAGCGGCAAATATAGGAAGCGTATCTTCCACCCAATTTCCAGACAGCGTGCCATCAAGTAGCTGACGCTCTGCGGTTTCACGCTCAACCATATGAATGGCGCTAATATCGTTAATTAGCTGATTTAAGCCAAAGGCGTGCTCTTTGGTGTAGATGACGTCGCCGTTTTTTATTACGCATATTTGAAGTAGCGAGGCGCCCACATTAATACAGCAAAGTGGCATGTCTTCGGTATGAGGCGTATGGAAAAAGTCCATGGCATTGCCGATGGCATAATTTTCCATATCAACAATTTTGGGTTCAAAGTTAGCTTCTCTTGCAAGCAGCAAGCGACTGTCTACCAAATCTTTATGCGCAGCGGTAAGTAATACATTTACTTTTCCAGTGTGCGTTGTGCTTGGCCCCATTTCTTCAAAATCTAAATATACTTCTTCAAGCGGATAGGGAATGAGACTGTCGGCTTCGATCTCAATTTGATTTTCTAAATCGTAATCGCTTTGCTCTGGGTCCATATAGACGATTTTACTGATCACTGACGTACCAGCCACCGCAACATTTGCCAGCTTTAATTTTGTTTTTAGCGACTTTCGAATTTTCTTGAGAGCAATGCTTACTGACTCATAATCTTTAATATCACGCTCAGAGAAAGCGATTTTGTTAATTGGCTCACAGGCATACCCTTGAAGGACGAACCCGTCTTTCGATTGCTCTAACCACACCGCTTTTATTTGACGCGTGCCTATATCTAAGCCCACAATGGGCGGCAGCTTTTTCTTAAACAGCGATTTCATGTGCAAGTGTCCAGTTTCAAAGGTAGTTGCTCTAAAGTACAATGTTACTCTAATAGTCTTATGCGTATGGTTCTAGAGATAACACATACGTATAAAATATACGTCATTTCAACAAAATGTCTTGGTATCCGTTACAGTGAAGTACATCAAACCACTTATTTTATTTAGTTTTCTATCAGGCCTTCTTGGTTTTGCAGCACTGGTAGGTATCTACTTTTATATCAAACCTGACCTACCAAGTGTTACTGTACTTAAGGATGTACGCCTGCAAACACCCATGCAGATATACACCAAAGACGGAAAACTTATTTCACAGTATGGAGTTAAACGGCGGATCCCCGTAAAACTTGAGGAAGTCCCGCAAGAATTAATTAACGCCATACTCGCTACCGAAGACAGTCGCTTCTACGAACACCACGGTATTGACCCCATTGGTATAATGCGTGCTGCAGTAAGTTTAGTCCTTACTGGCGAAAAGCGTCAGGGAGCAAGTACGTTAACCATGCAGCTAGCACGAGGGTTTTTCCTTAGTCGGGAAAAAACCTATATCAGAAAGATCAAAGAAATCTTTATAGCACTGCACATGGAGCAAGAGCTTTCTAAGCAGGAAATTCTTGAGCTGTACCTCAACAAAATCGAATTAGGCCATAGAGCGTTTGGTTTTGGGGCGGCCGCCCAAGTTTACTATGGCAAACCGCTTAATGAACTCTCTTTAGCTCAAATTGCTACTATTGCAGGTCTTCCAAAAGCGCCATCAGTGCTTAACCCCATCAGCGGGCCGCAACGTTCTGTCGAGCGCAGACGCGTGGTTTTACTTCGTATGCTTGACGAAGAGTACATCACTAAAGCGCAGTTCGATGAAGCTGCGAATGCGCCAGTTTCAGCGAAAAAGCACGGTGCTGAAATTGAAGTGGATGCGCCTTATTTGGCCGACACCATTTATAACGAAATGGTAGAGATTTATGGAAAAGAAGAAGCAGAAACCGGCGGATACCAAGTTTTTGCGACTGCAACGTCAGATCTTCAATTAGCTGCTCAGCGTGCGGTGGTTCGAAATCTTCATGACTATGATGAGCGTCATGGCTATAAAGGCGCGCTTGGCTACTTATGGAATATTCCTAAGCCAGAAGGAAAGGATGACGCGATTCCACAACTTTCATTGAGCTATGACATAAGTGATAAGACAACACGAGAAGAGTGGGATAACGAATCAATCATGCGCGTGCTTGAAGAGATTCCTCACATTAAACCTCTTTTGCCATCGGTTGTTACGAAAGTAAATGAGCAGTCGATAGAAGTGTTGTCTGTAGATGGCAAAGCAATAACAGTCGAGTGGGATGGACTAGATTGGGCCCGACGCTACATTACAGACTTTAGGCAGGGTAGTGACCCCAAAACCGCTTCAGATGTGACTCAAGAAGGGGCGGTCATTTATATCAGACAGCAAGAAGGGCAGTGGCGCATTTCGCAAATCCCTGAGGTGAGCGGAGCATTTATCGCACTTAATCCGAAAAACGGTGCGGTTGAAGCGGTTGTTGGTGGCTACAGCTTTTATCAAAGCCAGTTTAACCGAGCAACACAGGCCAAGCGCCAAGTGGGCTCGAACATCAAGCCTTTCGTTTATTCTGCTGCATTAGACAGTGGCTATACCCTTGCATCCATCATCAATGACGCTCCCATTAACCAATGGAATGCGGCGACGGGTGTAGCTTGGCGACCGCAAAACTCGCCAGCTGAGTACGACGGCCCAATTAGAATGCGTAAAGCCCTTGGGAAATCGAAAAACGTGGTATCGGTTCGACTATTGCGTGGTGTTGGTCTTAGAGAAACGGCCGATTACTTAACGCGCTTCGGTTTTAATAAAGACGATATCCCACTTGATGAAACCGTATCCCTTGGGTCGAGTTCACATACGCCGCTTGAAGTAGTAAGAGGTATGTCGGTCATTGCGAACGGTGGCTACTTAGTAAACCCTCATTTTATCAGCAAAGTGCTTGATGAAAACGGCGATGAGCTTTGGAAAGCAAACCCAGTTTGGGCGTGCAATCGTTGTGAAAATCAAAGCGATCCAGAAATACTACCTGAAGACGAAGAAGCCGATATTGAAGCCTTACTTGCCGCTGAACTAAATCAAGATATTTTACTTGGCGACGTCGATGATGACGAAGCTGCAGAAAAAGTGATTGCGCCTCAGGTTATTACTGCTCAAAACGCTTTCTTAGTGGCAGAAATGATGCGAACGGCTGTGAGAGCAAACGGAAATTGGAGCAAGAAAACCTATTGGTTAGGCACCGGCTGGCGTGCTCGTAATATTCTTCAGCGTACTGACATAGCTGGGAAAACGGGTACAACGAATGACTCGCGAGACACGTGGTTCAGTGGTTTCCACAAAGATTTGGTGGCCACCACATGGGTAGGCTTCGACAACATGGGGCGTCAGTTAGGGCGAGCTACGCGAAACCAAAACCTTATTAATAAGAATGCTGAGAAATTCAACTGGATAGGCAACGCCATGATCGGCATTGAAGATGGAGCTAAAGCTGCTGAGCCAGCGTGGATCAGATTTATGCAACATGCTCTAGAAAATAAACCACATACGCCAATGCCCGTACCAGAGAATATAGTGCGTGTTCGCATTGATCGTACCAGTGGAAAGTTGACCAGACGAACAGACCATACGACACTATTCGAATATTTCCTGCAGGGAACCGAGCCAACGACTTATGTTCGCGATGACGAAGTGTTGGATCCGGCCACGCAGGATACGACTACTGCGCCTGAGCCAGAAGAAATATTCTAATTACTAAGAGGCACGTTGCACGCGTGCCGCTTCAGGCTTAGGTGATGTATTTGCCTGAACACATTATCGGAAAAACAATGTCAGAAGATTCACAGCGATATCTTTATATTCCTCATGCCGGCCCTTCATTGCTGGAAACCCCCCTACTGAATAAAGGCAGTGCCTTCACTGCACGGGAACGTGCGGCGTTTAACCTGACGGGTCTAGTGCCACCAAGGTACGAAACCATCGAAGAGCAGGTTGAACGTGCTTACATGCAATACAGCAGCTTTGACGAAGCACTAAACAAGCATATTTATCTGCGCGCAATTCAAGACAATAACGAAACCTTGTTTTACCGTCTAATTCAAAAGCACATCGATGAGATGATGCCCATCATCTACACCCCTACTGTAGGTGATGCATGTGAGCAGTTTTCAGATATCTATCGCAGTTCGCGTGGCTTGTTTGTGTCGTATGAAGAACGTCACCAGCTTGATGACATTGTTCGCAATGCTACGAAGCGCAAAGTGAAAGTGATTGTAGTGACTGACGGTGAACGCATCTTAGGCTTGGGAGACCAGGGTATTGGTGGAATGGGCATTCCTATCGGTAAACTATCGCTTTACACAGCGTGTGGTGGAATTAGCCCAGCATACACATTGCCCGTAATGTTAGATGTAGGTACTAACAACGAAAAGCTGCTAAACGACCCAATGTATATGGGGGCGCGCCATCCGCGTATTGGACAGGAAGAATACGACGAATTCGTTGATATGTTCATTAATGCTGTGAAGCGACGCTGGCCTGATGTAATGATTCAGTTTGAAGATTTTGCGCAGCCAAATGCTATGCCGTTATTAAACCGCTATCGCAACGACGTGTGTTGTTTTAACGACGATATACAAGGCACTGCTGCCGTTACCCTTGGTACTATTTTGGCGGCATGTAAAACCAAGCAGCAAAAGCTACGCGACATGAAGGTGGTGTTCGTGGGCGCGGGTTCGGCAGGCTGTGGTATTGCTGAAATGCTCATTCAACAAATGGTATTTGAAGGCCTGACTGATGAACAAGCACGTAAGCAAGTGTTCATGATTGACCGTTTTGGTTTGGTAACCGAAGGCATGGAAGGTCTACGCGACTTCCAACAAAAGCTTCAGCAGAAAAATGCTGACTTGGCTGATTGGACGTTCAGTGGAGATTATGCGTCACTACTTGATGTTATGCACTGCGCGCAGCCAGACGTACTTATTGGTGTTTCAGGCCAGCCTGGCTTGTTCACTGAACAAGTTATCCGTGCCATGAAGCAAGGTTGTGAACTGCCAATCATCTTCCCGTTAAGTAACCCCTCACGACAAGTTGAAGCGCGTCCTGAGCAAGTGATTGAATGGACAGAAGGTGACGTGATTATTGCTACAGGTAGTCCGTTCAAGCCTGTAGAGTACGATGGCAAAATATTCCCTATCGCTCAATGCAACAACTCTTACATCTTCCCGGGCATTGGCCTTGGTGTTGTTGCATCTAAAGCGAAGCTTATTAGTGACGAAATGCTGATGGCTGCAAGTAACGCACTTGCTTCAGCGTCGCCATTAGTCAACACGGGTCAGGGTTCACTATTGCCACCCCTTGCTGCCATTGCAGAAATTAGCAGAGAGATTGCTTTTGAGGTGGGTAGAGTAGCGATGGAGCAGGGGCTTGCTCTTGAAATGTCTGATGACGCATTGCGCGCCAGCATTGAGCGTAACTTCTGGAAAGCAGAGTACCGCCCTTACAAGCGGGTAAGCATCTAGTATCCTATAATGTTATATAAAAGCAGGCTTAGCCTGCTTCAGATTGATGATAAACCCCTCTTTTTTCGGAGGGGTTTATTTTTTCTAGCAGCCGAAGGCTGCGATCGCGATA